>CANJRV010000001.1 GCA_947476825.1 Bacteroidota bacterium
GTTGCGCCTGTTGCTCCAGTTGCACCATTAGAACCATTTGTTCCATTAGTACCCGCTGCACCAGTATCACCTTGTGGGCCAGTTGCTCCTGTTAAACCAGTATCGCCTTGTGGGCCTGTTGCGCCTGTTGCTCCAGTTGCACCATTAGAACCATTTGTTCCATTAGTACCCGCTGCACCAGTATCACCTTGTGGGCCAGTTGCTCCTGTTAAACCAGTATCGCCTTGTGGGCCTGTTGCGCCTGTTGCGCCAGTTGCACCATTAGAACCATTTGTTCCATTAGTACCTGCTGCACCAGTTGCGCCTGTATCACCATCATTACCTTGAGGGCCTTGAGCACCAGTATCACCTTGAGGACCTGTTGCACCAGTATCACCATTAGAACCATTTGTTCCGTTAGTACCTGCTGCACCAGTATCACCTTGAGGACCTGTTACACCAGTAGCACCAGTTGCGCCTGTAGCACCATTAGTTCCGTTAGTACCTGCTGCACCAGTATCACCCTGAGGGCCTGTTGCACCTGTTGCACCTGTAGCACCAGTTAAACCATTATTACCTTGTATACCTTGAACACCTTGAGCTCCCGTTGCACCAGTTGCACCGTCAGCACCATTAGTACCAGCGGCACCTTGAGCACCTGTTGCACCAGTTGCACCATCAGCACCATTCGTACCATTTATACCATTCGTACCTGCTGCACCAGTTGCACCTTGAGGACCTGTTGCACCTGTTGCACCTTGAGGACCAGTCGCGCCAGTTGCACCATCAGCACCATTAGTACCTGCTGCACCAGTAGCACCAGTAGCACCTGTTGCACCTGTAGGACCAGCAACGCCAGGAACACCTGCTGTTGCTGCATATAATGCATAAGGTACACTATTTAATTGAGTAGTTCCCATGTCAACATAAGAAGTTCCTCCAGCTGGATCCATTTCTACTTGTAGATACTTAGCACCACTTCCCCAGTTTACACCAGCAAGTGTGCCTGTAACCGCAGTACCAGATCCAATGTTTACACTAAATAAACCTAAAGAAGAGGTTGTAACACTATGCGTTTCGCTGAAAACCACTGTACCGCCTGATGTTACATCATGAATACTTAGTCGTAAGCTAATATTTGTGCTCGCAAGTATTGAGCCACTTCCTGTACGGGCAACGCCTTGATAAGGGATTGCCTGCGGAGCCTGGGCATTGGAAATGTAGCTAGTCCCTGCCAAGCTCGCTAAGGAAAAGAGAACCGCAAAAGAAACCCTTCGCAGTTGTTGCTTTGTTTTTGTGAAATTTGTTTTCATTGTTTATTTTTTTGTTAAATGTTGAAAATAAAAAGTTTATATAATATATTTTTTGGAAAATCGAAGCTTAATTAAACCAGACATTTAAGAGTCCAGAATTTAGAAAGCTTTAAGCTTGACTTTATTGTCATTCCACGAATAAAATTTGGATTTGAATGGCTGTTTTTTTTCATATTATTATTTTGTTTGTTTGTAAAAAAAAATTAAAATTTTGTTGAATTCCGTATTTTTTAATAGAATAATCAGGCATTCTCATCCCGAATTTAGTCTTCTAGTAAAATTACTAAAAGCCTTACTACATATAGGTTTTGAACAGAATATTAACATTTTTAATCTGAATTGAGAGGCAAAGTACATTGAATATTTATTTTATGCAAGTATTTTAATATTTTTTTTATTATTAAATTCTATCAAAATTCATTCCTAATCTAAATTTTGTTTAAACATTCTTACAAAAATTAACACCTCTTGATTCGAATGTAGATATTTCATATTGGGTTTTTTAACAGTTGAAATAATAAAAACTGCTGTCTTTTACAATTCAAAACAGATATTTTTTGCTTCTGTAAAAAAGCGTAATGCGTCCCAACCTCCTTCTCTGCCTACACCACTATTTTTGATACCACCAAAAGGTGTTCGTAAATCTCGCAAGAGCCAACAATTGATCCAAACAATACCACATTGCATTTTCAATGCTGTTCGATTCGCTTTGGAAATATCTTGCGTCCAAATAGTGGATGCGAGTCCATAGGTAGAATTATTTGCCAAGGCAATTGCTTCTTCTTCTGTTTCAAAAGATTGTAACGTAACAACTGGTCCAAAGATTTCCTCCATGTTGGTTTTACAGTTTGGGCCTAAACCCTCGATAATTGTTGGTGAAATAAAATAACCATTAGCACACCTACCTGCGGGGCTTATAGCTTGTCCACCTAATACTATATTACCTCCTTCTTCTTTGGCAAGTGCAATACAATCTATTATTTTTTGAAAATGCATCTTACTCACAATTGCCCCTTGCTTATTGCTTTCGTCCAAAGGATCTCCAACATTTAATTGCTTCACCTTTTCAACAAATTCCGTTTTAAACTTGTCATAAATCTTTTTTTCTACCAGGATACGGCTACCACATAAGCATATTTGACCTTGATTTGCAAAGGATGATTGTAAAGTTGTTTTCATCATTTTATCCCAATCACAATCCGCAAAAATGATATTCGGATTCTTTCCGCCTAATTCTAAAGATAATTTTTTAAACTTCGGTGCAGCAATAGCAGCAATATTTTCACCAGCTCTAGTACTCCCTGTAAAGGAAATGGCTTTGATACTAGGATGAGCTACCATGGCACTTCCGCAACTGGCTCCATCGCCATGTATAATATTCAAAACTCCTTTTGGCAAACCTGCTTCTTGACATATTTTGGCCAATAAAAAAGCAGACAATGGTGTTACTTCACTTGGTTTTGCTAATACACAATTTCCAGCGGCTAGGGCAGGCGCAATTTTCCAAGTAAATAAATATAAAGGCAGATTCCATGGAGAAATACATGCAACAATTCCAACTGCTTGTCGAGTAGTGAAATTGATAGCCTTATCTTCCATGACATGACTTTCCGTTGCAAAATGTAAAATGCTAGTTGCGAAGAAGCGAAAATTACTGGATGCCCTAGGAATGTCTACCCGTTTACTCAACCAAAGTGGTTTACCATTATCTGTAGTTTCTGCCAGTGCTAGTTCATCTATGTTTTCATCTATCAATTCGGCAATTCGGTTTAATATTTTAAATCTGTATTCCGGTGTAGACGTACTCCAAGCCTGAAAAGCTTGTTGTGCCGCTTGCACTGCATACTCCACATCTGCCTGATTACTGTTTGGAATTTTTCCATACGCTTCACCTGTAGCTGGGTTGGTATTATCCAGGTAGGCATTTGACTTAGGGTCTACAAATTCTCCATTGATGAAGTTTTGTATATGTTGGTAATCACTTAAATTCATATTTATTTACTTGAGTGGCAAAAGTAATGATTCATGCGATTCTTAGGTTAGAGGGTTAAACTAAATATTTAATGAGCACATGATTTTATGGTGGATGCATTGCGGCAACGATTGCAGTGGAAATCCTTTTTGCTGGCTCTGCAGCAAAAAGATTGAAACGAAAAGCGTGAGTGCCGCCCATGGTGTAGCATTCATTTATTTTGAAAAAATACGCTACACCATTACACTGTAGCATTCATTTTTTTTCAAAAAATACACTACAGTAAAACTCTCATTCCATTTTTAGAATTGCTGGTTAGAGAATGTTTTTATATTGATTTCAAATCTTTTCTTACATTTGAATCTATTGAAATTTAGGGACATCATATCGCTTGCTAGAAAGGCAATGAAAAGTAACCGACTTCGGACCAACTTAACTGTCGCTATTATTGCTATCGGGTTAACCGCATTAATTGGTATCATTACGGTTATTGAAGTATTGCGAGGAACTATATACAATAACTTTACGAGCATGGGTTCTAATACCTTTACCATTAATGAGCAAAGGGTAAGTTCTTCTAAAAAAATCGGAAAGAAAAAAAGGTCTTCAACTTCCAACGAAAACAATCCAATAAAACTGGATGAAGCCTTGCGATTCAAAACACTTTTTCCATTTCCCTCCACCATTAGTACAAGTGTAATAGCTACGAACACTTCCATTTTAAAACGTGGGGCAAAGAAAACAAACCCGAATATTGTGGTGATGGCTACAGATGAGAATTACTTAAGAGTAGCAGGGACTAATTTGGTGTCTGGCAGAAATTTTAATGCCTTGGATATCAGCAGTGGCGAAAATACTTGTATCCTTGGTAATGCTCTTGCGCATAAATTTTTTAATTCTCCAGAAAATGCTGCTAATGCTTTTATTGCATTGGGTGACGCTCGCTACCGTATTCTTGGCGTAATGGAAAGTAAGGGTGCTAGCTTCATCAATCGTATGGACAATATGGCAATTATTTCTTTGCAAAATGCTCGACAGCGCTTTTCTATTTCTGGAAAAACTTTTGTAATTAGTGTATCTATTCCAGATATTAAATACATGTCCTTGGCGATAGATGAGGCAGAGGGAATGATGCGTAACGTCCGAAAATTAAGTGCGAGTGAAGAAAATAATTTTACCATCAGTAAGAATGATGAAATTGCAAATTCCTTGATTGACAATTTAAAATTTGTGACTTTGTCTGCCAGTATTATTGGACTCATTACTTTGTTGGGGGCCGCTATCGGTTTGATGAATATTATGCTCGTATCTGTTGCAGAAAGAACGAGAGAAATTGGCTTATCGAAAGCGATAGGGGCTACCAATGCAACGGTAAGAATTCAATTTTTATCAGAAGCCGTAATTATTAGTTTAAAGGGTGGAGCTATTGGCATTATATTGGGTATACTTATTGGAAATTTACTTTCATTGGCTTTTCATTCGCCGTTTGTGATGCCTTGGTTTTGGATTGGAATCGGCATTAGTATTTGTATTATAGTAGGTCTACTCGCTGGCATTTATCCTGCATTGAAAGCATCGAAGTTAAATCCGATTAATGCTTTACGATATGAATAAAAACAATACAATTCCTATCCATTCCAATTGCTTGCCTCCATTTTGTATGCTGATTGAATAAGAGAAAAGGCATTATTATTTTCTTCCATTTTAGAATGTTGCATCTTCCTAAATTCAATGCCATAAAGTTTTGAAAAACATATTACATTTGTTGGGTAAAAAATACGAACATAAAGTGAGGCACGACAATTTCTACTTCTAGAAAGAGTAGTATATGTCTTCTGACAAACGAAAAAAAAATAAATGAATAAACACATGAAACAATTCTTATTATTAATGTGCATTGCAGTTTTTGCGATTGCTTGTAAACGCAGAGGAGAGCCAAAACCAATTATCTGCATAAATGATAAAGTATACAAAACTTTAGACACTATAACAGTAGTCAATTGTTCTGAACGTTATACCAAACAAAGATGGGTATTACCCGATGGTGCAAGCAGCAATAATAATACCGTATTCTTTGTGCCTACAGAAGCTGGAACCTACACTTTCAAACTATATGTAAGTGACGATGATTTTGTAAATGAGTATGAAGCCATTCGACAAATTGATGTTGTACAATAATTGAAACCCAAAACTTTTCATTATCCTTTATATATCGCTACATAAGATAAAGCTCTTTGCGTTTCATGGTATGTATGCAGAGGAAACCCTATTAGGTTCTTATTTTTTAGTAACAGCAAAAGTAGGTATAGATCCTATCGCCATTTCGAGTATAAACGATACTATTGATTACGAACAAGTATTGTTTATCATCAAAACACATTTTGAAAAACCAACTGCTTTACTAGAAGAATTAATAACTCGAATAGAAAAAGATATTCTAAAGAAATTTGAACAAAGCAGATATATTTATTTATGCATTCAAAAAATGAATCCGCCGTTAGGGGTGGAAGTTGAATG
Organism: Bacteroidota bacterium; assembly: GCA_947476825.1. Taxonomy (GTDB): domain Bacteria; phylum Bacteroidota; class Bacteroidia; order Chitinophagales; family Chitinophagaceae; genus OLB11. The sequence continues at coordinate 5,782 of CANJRV010000001.1, forward strand.
TAGTGAAGTGAGTGTAGAAAGACATTTAATTCCTCCTATCCACTCCCCAATATAATTTAGTTTGTAAGGTATTTAAAAAATTTTGCCCTTCCAATCTTATCAAAGAAATCGAAAATTCTTCACGTTTTACAGCCAGTGACACACTACTGTCTATTGACTCCGATCGAGCATCTAGCGTGCACAAAAAATGATCTGCTCGCCCTTCTACTTCAAAGGATACAATACTGTTATCTGAAATAATAAGTGGTCGTACATTTAAATTATGTGGGGCTACAGGTGTAATTACAAAACTGTTTGCCTGCGGGAATATGATAGGTCCACCACAACTCAATGAATATCCTGTAGAGCCTGTTGGCGTTGACACAATCAAACCATCAGCCCAATAGGTACATAAAAATTCACCGTTCAAATAAGTATGTATTTTGATTAATGACGAGCTGTCTTTGCGATGTAATGAAAATTCATTTAATGCAAAAGGGGAGTCGCTGAAAATAGGAATACTAGAATCGAGATGTATCAATGAACGAGGGTCTAAAAGAAAAGCTCCTTTTAATAAGGAGTCTACAGCAAATTTAATTTCACCAGCTCCTGTACTTGCCAAAAAACCTAGTCGGCCCATGTTGATTCCTAAGATGGGGATGTTTGAATTGCCGACATATTTTACGACGTCTAACATAGTACCATCGCCACCGAGGCTGAAGACAAATTTTGTTTTGCATGGCAATGGCATAAAATCAGAAAACAATTCATGGTTGGCTGGTAAAGCGATATGTTCCGATAATCTTTTAGCCAAACCATCAAATAAAATTGGGACAATTTGATTGGAAGACAATACTTCTAATAAATTTTTAAATACATGAATGTCCTCATTCTGAAAGACCCTATTATAAATGGCTATATGCATATCTTATTCTTTAGAACCATGTAAAAATAATCCATTTTGGTGTAAATGGTTAAAACTATATTCTACTCTAAATTTGATGTAATAAGAAATTACAATATCCATTCCCGCGCCATATCCATTTAGAATTTTATTATTAAGGTGATCATCATGTGGTCTTTGATTATTGACGTAACCAATGTCGTCATACAATTTAAAATATAATCGCAAAGGAATAAATCGAATCATTTTTAAAGCGTTTTGATGGACAACTTGGTCTAGCAATTTGTACCGAATATTTCCGCGTAACAATGCATAATGTCCTCCATCAATTACATAATATTCATACCCTCTTATATATTCATTTTTGAAACCCATAGCACGATCTAAAAAATAGGGTTGATGGGATGGAAACATAAGCCTTCCGCGAAAAACAATAGAAGAAGAAATATCACGATACAAACGTTTATAAATAGATGTTTCATTGAATAGGATCAATTGATTCACATCTTTATCAATACCAAAACCTTTTTTGGAAATAAAACTTTTCATGTCAATTCCTTCTATAGGATAGATACGTACATCGGTATTATTATATGCATATTGATAGGCTAGTTCAAAATAATTGACTTTATTTTTTTGACCTAAAAAATCTGGATTTAAATCATACAGACTTTGCGAAATTCTAAAATGATGGTAGAGCAATTGCAATTCATGCGTAGCCACATAAGCATTACGAAATGAATAACTACATTTAAATTGAAAGCGATCAAATGGATAGTCATCATTTCTATAAAAAACAATTTTGTTATGTTCTGTTTTATAATTGATTTCTCGACCTGTCATATATTGCAACCCTATATAAATACCATGCTTCAGGCTTTTATCGATATATGGTATTTTATAAGAGAAATCGAAGTACTTGCTATACCCCAATTGAGCAGTCGCAATCAGCCTTTCATTTCTTCCTCTAAAATTAAGACGCGTAAGTTCCAGCCCAATATTGGTTCGATCTAGATTATGTTTATGTTCCACCCACCATACATTAAAGTTACGATCTGCTAGTGAAAAAATTGGATTTGGAATCCAATAAAATATTTCTGTAACTACATATTCAATATCAATACTTTGATCAACGTTAGTAGTGACGAAATAATTGACGGTAGAGAATAATTGTAAGTTGAGGATTCTTTTTTTATTGAACATTAACTCTGCGTCGATATCACTTTTAGAAAGGCTATCGCCAGCGGCAATTCTCATTTCGCGCAAAATAAATTGCGGCTTTGTGATTTCATTTCCGCTAATTTTAATGGTACGTATTAGAATTTTACTTTTATCTGCATGAGCGCTTTCATTTTTTGCAAAACAAAAGATTGGTAGGATAAAACATAAAAACAAGAAATTGCGGAACAAGAAAATAATTTAGGGCAAAAGTAATATGCATTCTGTTATTGCGTCGAATAAAGATAGATATCCAAAGATTTTTTTCTTAGAATAAATACTTTATTTCTTTCCATTCGCACTTGCAAAATAGCATCTGGTTCGGGCAAATCCATTTTTTTTTCCATCGTAGAACGTAGATTATAGGAGTACAAATATGGTGCATGATAATACAGCAAGTAATCATTTACGTATTGAACTTGCTTGGTATGGATTGGAAATGTTGTATTATAAAATCCATAAGAATCAAACTTCTTCACCCCTGCTATGGTATCCACTACAAATAGAGTTCGGTCTTGTTCTACCATAAAAATTGGATCTATTGGGTTTGGCAATACATTTCTGACCGATGAAGTAAATAATATATTTTGCTTGTCATTTATTTTTATCAAATTACCTGCAGTAGGATCATACATCCAAATATTACCATCTGCTGAACTTGCTATGCATGGCACACGTATTATGCCCATATTAGCGATACGTAAAATCGCTTTTTGTGATAATAAATTGTCTAAAATAATTATCTGTTGATAATCTGTAAAAAAGAGTAGAAGACGTAAGGGATTGGTAGCATCTATTTGGGTAATTTTTCCTTTTTTAATATCATTGAAAATACCTGTGCTATCTCCTTTTTCATTGTAACGTATTAGGCTATTATTACTTTGAACTACATATATATTTCCGATAGGGTCGGTAGAAAATAAATGCCCTTTTATAGGAATGGATTTAATGCATAAAAGCGAATCGGAAGCAAATAGATATTGGGACAAAAAACTAACAAGTAAAAGGAAAGTAATCCGCTTCATTCTCTATTCATCCTTCCAACTAATACAAAGTAGAGTAGGTACCGGTACGTATTAATTTCCAATCTAAGCCATTTGTTTCACTGCGATACAGGCCTAAATCAGTTGCACAAAATAGGTAAGTTCGCTTGACATCTGTTCGATAAGTTAATGTTTTTCCTTCCACATAATGCACTTTTGCATACCAAGGAATACCCGCACTAGTAGGCTCTAAAACGGAACCTTTCAATTTATATAATCCACCACTATCAATGCCTACATAAAAAGTGTTATTTCCAAATGCTTGGTGTCCAAAAAGTAACTTACGCACTTTAGGAATACCAGTGCAAGGGAACCAATTAACACCTTGATCGGCACTATAATAAACGCCATTGATTCCGTCATATTCAAGCGCCATTAAAGTATCATGCGTATGGGAAATATACCAAGTTGGAAAATAAGCTGTTGGAGGTGATTTGATAGAATCAGCTGGTAATACATTATTTAGATCAGGGATAACTCGAGTCCAATTACCAGTACCTGTTCTTTTGTATACATTTGATGCTGAATCTTTAATAATATATAAATCTCCATTATCTAATTGCGTAATTGAAGTTGGGATAATAATTGGATCATTCCAAGCAGCGTCTGCAGTAAATGTAACCCCTAAATCAGTACTATATTCTAAACCAGTTTGTGTACATAAATAAACTCTCTTGGTTGACTTATCATACACACTAGCATTCGGCAAATAATATTTGTAAAAAATATCTTGATAAGGAAATGCATGATTGTTACATATTTGAAAAGCGCCTCCTTCATTTGTACTGTAATAAAAATTCTCTTTTAAATAAAGTAAATTACTATCTGCAACTACAATTTGTCTTACTGCGCGGTTGTCTGTAGGAAACAGGGGCTTGTAATATAAGCCATCATTTGTTTTATGTAAAGTGCCGTTATAACCACCTATAAATAAGGTGTATGGGGTTTTCACAGTAGACGCATTATCCACTTGATTGTATTTTTTACAGCTGCTTAAACCGATTAATAAACCTATCGCAAGTAAGAATGTTATATGAATTTTCATCTTTGTCATTTAATAAGAATGTGTAAAAATAATAAGCGAAAAGCCAAAACTATTTTGCTTAATTACAATTACATTTACAAGAATTTAGACGCTAATATACACTAAAGCGTTAGATTTGAGACAAAAAACACATATTTATGAAATTATCTTTTCATGGGGCAGCCCAAACGGTTACAGGTTCTAAACATCTCATCCATTTACAAAATGGAAAAAAAATACTTTTAGATTGTGGCCTTTTTCAAGGGCTTGGTAATGAAACCTTAGAACATAATCAACATTTTGGTTTTGATCCCTCGGAAATTAATTACATGATTCTGTCTCATGCGCATATTGATCATTCTGGTTTATTACCTAAATTAGTAAAGGAGGGATTTTCTGGTCCAATTTATTGTACACCTGCTACAGCAGACTTGACTAAAATTCTTTTACAAGATTCTGCTTTTATTCAAGAATCAGATATCACCTTTGTGAATAAGCGACGTGCAGCGCAAGGATTGCCTTATCTAAAACCTTTGTATACTATTGAAGATGCAAACAACGTTTTCCCTTTATTCAAGGAAATAGATTACAATGAAGTCTGTCAAATCGATGAGCATATTTCTTTTCATTATACAGATACAGGGCATATTTTAGGTAGTGCAGCGATACATGTCACCATACATGAAAATGGCAAAGAAACTGTCATTACTTTTAGCGGTGATGTAGGGCGATATCGAGATGTCATTTTAAATTCACCAGCAATATTTCCACCATCTGATTATATAATTCTAGAAAGTACTTATGGTAATTCACTGCATAAGGAATTTAAGAATACAGAAGATGAATTGCTTCGTCATATCAAAGAAACCTGCTTGGAAAAGAAGGGTAAATTAATTATTCCGGCATTCAGTGTTGGACGTACCCAAGAAATATTATATGCATTGAATGCTCTAGAGGTAAAAGGTGTTCTACCTGCTCTTCCCTATTTTGTAGATAGCCCATTGTCTACCGAAACAACCGAGATTGTAAAACAACATGCAGAACTTTTTAATAAAAATGTACAGAAATTGATGAAAATGGATAAAGACCCATTTGACTTTAAAGGCTTACAATTTATTACGAAAGTAGAAGATTCAAAACATTTAAATAATCGAAAGGAACCAATGGTAATTATTTCTGCTTCTGGTATGGCAGATGCTGGAAGAGTAAAACACCATATTGCGAACAACATAGAAAACCCTCGAAATACTATTTTACTGGTTGGCTTTTGCGAATACCATTCACTCGGTGCTAAACTACTCAGAGGTGAAAAAGAAGTGCGTATTTATCGAGATATGTATCAAGTAAAAGCAGACATCGGATCTATTCGAAGCATGAGTGCACATGGTGATTATGATGACTTATGTCAATTTATTGCTTGTCAAAATCCGAACTTAGTACGACAACTTTTTTTAGTACATGGCGAATATGAAGTACAAGTCGATTTTAGAGAAAAATTATTGAGAAAAGGATATAAAGATGTTGTCATTCCTAAACGACATCAAGTGGTTAAATTGACATAAAATTTATATATTAAAATACGGATATGTATAAATTGTTGTAATACAGCTATTTGCTTTTGCATATATATTGCATGTATGGTTTTTGAAACAGTCAATGATGAATATCAAAAACACGATAGTAATTTTAGGTGCCTCTAGTAATCCGTTAAGAACAAGCTACATGGCTGCCAAATTATTGCTTAAAAGGGGTTATAACTTATTAGCAATTGCAAATCAAAAAGGGTTTATTGGCAATTTACCAATACATGAAGAAGAACAGTTTATTGACAACACAGAAACCGTCATTCTTTTTTTGAACCCAAAGCATCAAAAAAAATATTATAATTATATTCTAGAGTTAAAACCGAAATGTATTGTGTTTAATCCAGGCACAGAAAATATGGAGTTAGCGAATATGGCAAGCTCCAACAAAATTAAAGTGATAGAAGCTTGTTCAATTGAATATATTATTTCTGGTTTTGCAATGTAAAATCATTAGCATTTGAAGTTTTTACCGTCCATCGTTTCAGTTGTTGTTTATAAATTGGATACATAATTTTAAAATTATTTTTAGTTTGGATAATTATTTTCACTAGCTTTAGAAAAAAATAAAATGTTTCATTGGCGAAAATTCAATGGTGAAGTCATTAAAATTCCAATCTTAGCATCCGTGGAGGAAGTAATTATCCGTGAATCTAAAGCTGGTACTAAATTAAAAGTCTGTATTGGAACAGATTCACAAGTTAAAAATACCTATACCGAATTTGCTACTGTGATTGTCTTCTTGCGAGCAGGAAGAGGTGGATTTATGTTTATCCATAATGAAAGTACACATATCAAACATTCCATTAAAGAACGAATGCTATTAGAAGTAGCTAAGAGCATAGACATTGCGTATCAACTCTGCGAATTGTTTACTCATTATGATATTGACATGGAAGTACATGCGGATATAAATACCAACCCGCAGTTTAAAAGTAATGAAGCCTTACGTGAGGCGACTGGTTATATACTTGGTATGGGTTTCGCATTCAAAGCTAAGCCTGAGGCTTTTGCCAGTAGCTGCTGTGCCAATAAAATGGTGCATTAAATTCAGTCTATTTATACACGAAGTTGCTTACATCAAAGCCTTTTGTTTTTGTTCTTTAATTGCATTTATCTTCAATTCTTCGATATAGCGCAACACCTCATTCCTACCTAATCTTTTTACAGAGGAGGTTACAAATAGGCTTGGAAGTTCTTCCCAATAAGTCAATAATTTATTCTTAAATAAACGCACATTTCCACTCACTTCCTTTTGCGTTTCTTTATCCGCTTTGGTAAAAATGAGAGAAAATGGAACGCCCTTTTCACCAAGTTTATTGATAAATTCAATATCTTTTTGCTGTGGTGTATGCCGACTATCTATGAGTAAAAAAAGAGTTTCTAAATTTTCTCTTTGTTCAATATAATTCCAAATCATTTTGGACCATGAGCTCCTTTGCGATTGAGATACTTTGGCAAATCCATAGCCAGGTAAATCGACCCAATACATGTCTTTATTGATTAAATAATGATTGATTAATTGTGTTTTTCCGGGTGTTGAGGACACTTTTGCCAAATCCTTTTTATTTGCCAACATATTGATGAGGGAGGATTTGCCGACATTACTTCGACCTAAAAATGCAATTTCTGGTTTATCTGCTTTTGGACATTTAAGAATATCTGTATTGCTAATTAAGAATTCAGCGAATTTTACTTCCATTATCAAACAAATATAATTAAACTACATTGGATTCAAGGATAATATTCCTATTCATGATCATTACTGTAGAAGAGAAATCAGATGAGCCACTAAAGCACCATAAAAAATTTATATTCCAATTGCCCTCGTTTGACTACTAAAGTGGTTTCTCTACCTCTTTCAGATTTGTTGATGGCGTTGATATAATCGTCGAAGTCAATAATTTTATAATCGCCAATTTTTAAAATCACATCTCCCGATTTCATACCAACAGACTGTGCTGCTTTGTTGGCTATACAAGTACCAATGCGTATTCCATTTTGATTAAATGTAAAATCAGGCAATATGCCAATATCTGCTTTCAATTTTTCTAACTTGGTAAGGATATCATTTGTCTTCGTGAATACAATTTTATTTTGAACATCTATTGCCTCAATGATGTTGTAGATATAATTAATAACAAGTAATTCTCCATCCCCATTTATTTTTTCTACATCATCTGAGGGCTTCATATAATCTTCATGATAACCAGTACTAAAACCAAGTACAGGAATATTTTTAGTGTAGAATGGTGCATAATCGGCATAACCCAAACCGGAACTATCTAACTGAATTTTAAATAAGGATTTGTTCGTAAGCTCTAGCATTGGAATCCATGTTGGCGAAGTGGCAGCACCACTTACAAATAACTCTTTGCCCAAATTACTCAATCGTCCAAGCCCTTCGAGATCTATCATACAACAAAAGGTGTTGACTTGATTTTCATTTTGTTTCAAAAAAGAAATGGCACCTTGGTAGTTTTGTTCATGACCTGAAAAGGCAATAAATAGAAAATTATAATGTTTTAAATTGGATGATTTAAGCATTTCAGCTAATGACAATAAAGCAGCAACACCACTCGCATTATTATCTGCACCACTATATACCATATCACCATTGCTTCCTAAATGATCATAATGAGCGCCAATGATTATAGTATTGCTTGCATTGTTATTAATCATTGCTACTACATTTTTACCAACCACATTGGCATCTTCATAACTGATTTTTCCATCAATGCTTATCCAGTCTTTTTTAGCATTCGGTTTAATATAGAGCGTATACGGTTTGTTATTGATAACTGCGACTGGTATGCTAATAGGATCAAATTTACGAAGAGTAAGCATCGACAAATCTTGCGTTATATCAATATCATTATAAAAAACTACAGAAGATGCACCTTTGGATTGACATTCTTTCGCATAGTCATACATCACCTTTTGTGCATTGCCGCCTTCGTCACATTTGATATCTTTCATGGACACCATCCAAACATTATCTTGTTCATTGACATGTGGCAGCGCAAACCCATTGATACTAATGCTTCCACTATAAGGCATCATAAGCACTTCCGTACCAATAAGCAATTTATTTTCTAACAATTTGAAATAAGAATTTTTGACCAACTGCTTACCGCGTTTCATGGAAAAATCCCAAGTAAAATTATTTTTGTAAGGAGTCAATCCAAGCCCAGAAAATCTACTTTGTATATATTCCGCAGCTTTGGTTTCTCCATCTGTACCAGTAAGTCTTCCTTGCATTTTATCAGAAGCCAAAACAGAAATATCTTGTTTTAGTTTCACTAACGTTGCATTTTCTGCCTTCTCACTATTGCCTTTACTGAAAGAATTAAAGGGAAGAAGTAGTAAAATAAAAATACCAATTTTTATATGCATGCAATGAGACTTGTTTTTTGGAACGCACAAATATAAATGACTCTACAGACTATCCGACTAAAAAAATAGATTTAATAGATGGAATTTTTACTTTTGTGAAAATTTTAATAAATGAAGAATACACCATTTACCAATATACATACTCAATTAGGCGCCAAGATGGCTGAATTTGCTGGTTACAACATGCCTATTTCTTATTCAGGCATCAATGATGAACACGCAGCCGTTCGAAACAGTCTTGGTATTTTTGATGTGAGTCATATGGGTGAATTTTTATTGAAAGGCGAACATGCATTGGAATTGATACAAAGAATTACGAGCAATGATGCTTCTAAACTAACAAATGGTAAAGCGCAATATTCCTGTTTTCCAAATAAGGAAGGTGGCATCGTAGATGATTTGTTGGTGTATTGTATTGAAGAAAATAAAGTATACATGTTGGTGGTGAATGCTTCGAATATGCAAAAAGATTGGGATTGGATTATGCAGCACAATACCAATGCTGTGGAGATGAAAGACATATCTAATCAAACCGCATTGCTTGCTGTACAAGGACCTAATGCCGTGAATGCCATGCAGCAATTGACAGACATGGATTTGATTAATTTAAAATATTATACTTTTTGCAAGGGCACCTTTGCAGGGATAGACAATGTAGTAGTGAGCGCAACAGGATATACTGGTGCTGGTGGTGTAGAAATTTATTTTCCAGCCTCCTTTACCATGGGAGACGAAAGTCAACTAGCTGCAGAAACTATGTGGCATAAAATTATGGAAGCTGGTGCTGCATTTAATATCAAACCATGTGGTTTAGCAGCACGTGATACACTCCGTTTGGAAATGGGTTTTTGTTTGTACGGCAATGATATTGATGATACAACAAGTCCTTTAGAAGCTGGCCTTGGTTGGATCACAAAATTCACGAAAGACTTTACCAACAGCTCTGCCTTACAACAACAAAAAGCAGATGGCGTAAAACAAAAATTAGTTGGTTTTGAAATGATTGATAAAGGCATACCTCGTCATCATTATCTATTAAAATCTGCTGATGGAAATACAATAGGTCATGTAAGTAGCGGCACCCAAAGCCCAAGCTTAGGAAAGGCTATAGGCTTGGGTTATGTAAGTATTGAACATGCTTCGATAGGCAGTGAAATCTTTGTAGAAGTAAGAGAAAAATTATTGAAAGCAGTGGTTGTAAAAATACCTTTTTATCAAGGGTAAGGAAACTTACATAACTATACCATTTTTTCTTTCAAATTCGTTTCAATAATTGATATCCATTCGGATTAAGAACTTTGTTGCATGGAAAGAAAAATCTCCTTATTACATTTTCTGTTCATGCGTTTTTTCAAACAACATAATATATGAAAGTGGCTTGTCTATTTTTGTTTTTTGCATCAGTGATAATTCATACAAACCGCTCCTAGGGCAGATATAAGAAAACTCTGTCCAAAATGGTTCCTCCTTTTTTGGATGTACTCGATCTGAAATAATTTCACCAATACCATCTAAAAATAAGGCGACTTTAATAGTGGAAGCTGAAGGATCCCCTACAAAAGCAAAGTGATACCAATGACCTTCTACCAATTGAATATTGATATGGGTATTTTCACCACTTACCAATGGCAATTTTTCTTCCCGCTTAATATGAAATCCATTGCCAGTGTGTACTGCAATCAATTCATTTATTTTGGCATTATAGCTTTCCATATCCATTTTCATTTGGGCAGTAATTTCTTGGGCACGACCAAGCAGTGTACCTAATGAAAAGAGACAAAAAAGAAGAAACATTTTTTTCATTTGAATAAAAGTATTTGCAAGATAAATAAAAGGATAATAAACGAAATACAGAAATAAATAGTATAAAATCAATGGAAGATGGTAATAAAAATCTATCAGCAAATAGGATAAGAAAAATACTTTTTACAAAAAGATAAAACACAGATGTATATTAGTGTTCAAATTAAATCATAAAATTGGCAAAGCAAATTACAATACTTGGAAATGGCAGTTGGAGTTCGGCATTGGCTAAAATACTGACGGATAATAAACAAGCCATTCATTGGTGGATGCGCAGTAGTGAGGCTATTCAGAGCTTGACCATCACACATCATAATCCGCATTATTTAACAAGTGTGAAGTTTGATATGAATGTGGTGACATTACACGATAACATTCAAGAAGCAATCGAAGCTTCAGATATAATTCTCATCGGTATTCCATCTGCATTTGTGGTGGAAGCATTACAAAATCTACCACTAACTATCTTCAAAGACAAAATAATTTTGTCTGCTATCAAGGGCATATTACCGAATGAAAATGTGATTTTAAATGAATACCTTGAAGCTCATTTTTCTGTTTCATTAGATGATTATTGTTGCATCAGTGGTCCTTGTCATGCCGAAGAGGTTGCGTCTGAAAAGCTGTCCTACCTTACGTTTGCATCCAACAATGCAGCGTTGGCACAGGAGATGGCAGATTTATTTCGCAATGAAAATTTACAAACCGTAGTGAGCAATGATGTGTATGGTGTTCAATATGCATCGGTACTTAAAAACATTTATGCACTCGGTGCAGGTATTGCACATGGACTCGATTATGGCGATAATTTTTTAAGTGTTTACATCACCAATTGCTTTGCCGAATTGCAGCAATTCATGGATGTAATCAGCACCCAAACGCAACATCATTATAATACTAGCGCTTATCTCGGCGATTTATTGGTTACTTGTTATTCCATGCACAGTAGAAATAGAACGTTTGGTAATTTTATTGGCAAAGGATATTCCGTAGCAGCAGCTAAACTAGAATTAAATATGGTTGCTGAAGGATATTATGCAGCAAAAGGAATTGATGAAATCTGTAAAAAAATAAATTACACCTTACCCATTGCCAACGCGATTTACGAAATACTTTGGAATCATAAATCCGCCAAATTAGCCTTTAAGAAAATTGAAGATATCTGTAGTTAGGTACTAAAGAAAACAATACTAAACAGGTAATGAGAATTTGTTGGGCGGCGAACACGCTATCCGTTCCAATCTTTTTGCTTCAAAGCAAGCAAAAAGGATTTCCACTACTATCGTTGCCGCAATGCATCCACCAAACAAAATCATTTTCTCTATTCCGATTTAGAATAGGTTTATTCGCCTTGAACCATTAATTTCACACTCAAAATATATCTTCATGCACAAAATAATCGCTATAATTATGTTCTCCTTCCTATTTGCACCTAAGGCTTTAGATGCACAAATAAAATCCATTTATGATTTCAAAATTGAATCACTAGATGGCGGTACTATTGATTTAGCCAAGTATAAAGGCAAGAAAATTCTTATTGTGAATACGGCATCCAAATGTGGATACACACCGCAGTATGAAGGTTTAGAAAAACTATACGAAAAATATAAAGACAATCTGGTAATTATAGGATTTCCTTCTAACAATTTTTTGTTTCAAGAGCCAGGAACGAGCGCGGAAATAAAACAATTTTGTTCGAGTAAATACAATGTCACCTTTCCAATGGCAGTGAAAATTGATGTGAAAGGAAAAAATATGAACCCATTATATGTTTGGCTAACGCAAAAAAAGTATAATCACTTCAGCGACAACAGCGTAAAATGGAATTTTCAAAAATACTTAATAGATGAAAAAGGAAATTTGATTGCTGTATTTGATCCAAAAATTGAACCAATGAATGATGAAATTCTTTCTTTATTAAAATAAAAACAAACACAATTTTCATTTTCAAGCGCTGCATATATTCTCTCCTTATCTTCGCAGGATGAACGTAGAATCTCTTTATCAAAAAGCCTTACAATTTGAATTTCTTACAGCAGAAGAAGGAATTTTTCTGTACGAACATGCACCCCTTGCCGAACTTACCCATGTAGCCAATACGCTACGCAAAATACAAGTGCCGCATGGTAAAGTAACTTGGCAAATTGATAGAAATGTAAATACAACCAATGTATGTATTGCCAATTGTAAATTTTGCAATTTTTATCGTGTGCCAGGTCATGCAGATGCTTATATAACAGACATTGAGACGTATAAAACAAAAATAGAAGAGACCATTCGTTGGGGTGGTGATCAACTTTTATTGCAAGGTGGACATCATCCAGATTTGGGTTTGTCATTTTATGTCGACTTATTCAAAGAATTAAAATCGCTTTATCCTTCCATTAAATTACATACGCTAGGACCTCCTGAAATAGCACATATTACGAAGCTCGAAAAAAGTACACATACTCATGTACTCGCGGCATTAAAAAAAGCGGGCATGGATAGTTTGCCAGGCGCAGGTGCAGAGATTTTAAATGATCGTGTTCGTCGATTAGTTTCCAAAGGGAAATGCGGTGCACAAGAATGGTTAGATATCATGCGAGCTGCGCACCAATTGGATATTACCTCCTCCGCTACTATGATGTATGGACATATAGAAACTTTGCAAGAACGTTTTGAACATTTTGTATCTATTCGTCAAGTGCAAAGTGAAAAGCCTGAACAATCGAATGGCTTTCTTGCTTTTATTCCTTGGACATTTCAAGATGTAGGCACATTACTCAACAGAATACGTGGTACAAAAACACACAATACCAGCGAAGAATATATTCGCATGATTGCAATGAGTCGTATCATGTTGCCCAATATAAAAAATATTCAAGCCTCGTGGTTGACGGTTGGCAAAGAAGTAGCACAAGCTTGTTTATATGCAGGTGCCAATGATTTTGGAAGTATTATGCTCGAAGAAAATGTAGTAAGTGCTGCCGGCGCACCGCATCGTTTTACTTTTAAAAGTATACAAGCTGCTATCCGACAAGCAGGATTTGAACCGCAATTACGAACCCAAAAATATGTGTTTAGAGAATTGCCTGAAAGTATAGAGGAGCAGGTGATTGATTACTAGTTTAGTCTATAACGTTTATATACGTTCAAGATGTAGCTAACAGTTTTTAAAACCCATCACCATCCAATATATTTCCTAATCCACCTAATATACTTCCTTCTTCTTTGCGTCGGCCAAATGAGCCATAGGCAAGTATTCTAGATGCTAATCTGCTGACAGGCAATGATTGTACCCAAACTTTTCCTGGACCTCTTAGTGTAGCAAAAAATAAACCTTCACCACCGAATACCATATTCTTTATTCCGCCTATAAATTGAATATCAAAATCTATTTCAGAAGTATAAGCTACAACACAACCTGTATCAATTTTAAGTACTTCTCCAGGTGCCAATGTTTTTTCAAATACATGTCCACCGGCATGCACAAATGCCATTCCATCACCTTCTAATTTTTGCATGATAAAACCTTCCCCACCAAAGATTCCTGTTCCTAATTTTCGTTGAAATTCAATACCAACACTTACACCTTTGGCAGCACATAAAAAAGCATCTTTCTGACAAATCAATTTACCATTAAGTTCTTGCAAATTCATGGCAATAATTTTTCCAGGATAAGGCGATGCAAAGTGAACGCGTTTTTTACCTTGTCCTACATTTGTGAATGCGGTCATGAATAAACTTTCGCCAGTTAATAACCTTTTACCTGCCGAAAAGAGTTTATCCATAATACTACTGCCTTGCGATGCGGAGCCATCTCCAAAAATAGTTTGCATTTCAACACCATCATCCATCATCATGAAAGCGCCACTTTCTGCAATGGCAGTTTCTGATGGATCAAGTTCTATTTCGATGTGTTGCATTTCCTCTCCGTAAATTTTGTAATCTATTTCGTGTGCGTACATGGTTTTTATTTTTGTGCAAAAATGTTGCATTTAATTCTATCTACACAAATTTATTTTATGAGTGGTCAATGGCAAGTATAGAAACAATTGGTACTATTTTTTCGCTACATACACTTTCCCTTTTATCCTGCGCATCATTTCGCGTTCTTCAGGAGTTTGTACTGTAGCTATGAATTTTGCGGTCTGTTCTATCCAACGAAATTTTTCTTCGATTGTCCATTTTGCATACGCATCTATTTGGGCTTGCGTAACCGTATAATGAAACCCCACATGCTCATTTTCTTTGATTGGAATTATTTTATTTTTCACGAGGATACATTTTAGAAAGTAATAAAATATCTTCTTGATCTTGCACGCGATTCGAGAATTGTTTTAATAAAATCAAATCATCAACGGATACAATTTGAATATCAACAGAGCCAAATTTTCTAACTTCCTTATTCCGCCATAATGTATCAAAGTCAATTGGAACTTGAACCAATACATCTAATAAAGCCATATTCGCTTGCGTATTAAAATAAGAATAGGCTATTAGGTTTTTACTTTGCAATAGCGAATCTCGATTTTCTTTTTTTGCTAATTGAATAATAGGAACAGGGATTGAACTGGTATAATGAAGTCTAGAAATTTGGGCATGAAAATTTCGCAAATTATTTTCTTCAAAATCTAATATAATATCAATATCAGCCGTCATTCTGGGTATGCCAAAAATATTAATTGCCATGCCACCACATAATAAATATTTTATGTTAGCGGCATTTAATGTTTCAAAAAGTTGCACCAATTCCATGAATAATCAAACCTAAATTAAAAAGCTTAATAATACAAATAATCTAAGAATAGCCTGTATCCTTTCTCAAAACAAGTCTATATTTGTTGCACATGAAAATTGTACTTGTCCATAATGATGTATTGGGTAAAGCATTTATAGAAATGCCATTGTCTATTTACAAAAATGATAAAAATTATATTCGTCCATTGAATAAAGATGTGGAAGAAGTTTTTGATAAAACGAAAAATAAATTCTATCGCTACGGCGAATGTGAGCAATGGCTTTTAGACGATGGGACTGGAAAATATATAGGACGCCTTGCTGTTTTTGTCTATAAAAAATATGCGCAAGAACAGCCTACTGGTGGTATTGGTTTTTTTGAATGCGAAGACAATCAACAGGCTGCTAATTTTTTATTGGATGAAGCCAAAAAATGGTTGCAACAAAGAGGGATGGAAGCAATGGATGGTCCTATTAATTTTGGTGAACGAGATCGTTGGTGGGGACTTTTAGTGAATGGTTTTGAAGAACCGCTTTATTGCATGAATTATAACCCAGCTTATTACCAAACATTATTCGAAAATTATGGCTTCAAACCTTACTTCCATCAATTGTGTTTTGGGATGGATGTAAGCACACCATTAAGTGCTAAAATGTTGAAGTGGCATGACTTCTACGCCAAACATCCTGATTTTACAGTTGAACATATTCGGAAAGATAATATCGAAAAATATGCGGAAGACTTTTCCATTATTTACAATAAAGCTTGGGCAAAACATGGCGGTGGAAAAAGCATAGAATTAAAACAAGCGAAATTAATTTTTGCAAAAATGAAACCCGTCATTGATGAAAAAATTACTTGGTTTGTTTATCATAAAAATGAACCCATAGCAATGTGGGTTAATATCCCTGATTTGAATCAATACTTCAAACATTTTAATGGTAAATTTAGATGGATGCAAAAGCTCCATTTTCTCTATTTAAAAATGACTGGTGCATGCAAAAGGTTTGTTGGTGTGGTATATGGCGTAGTACCCGAATGGCAAGGTAAAGGTACCGATGCTTACATGATAGTGGAGTGCGGAAAAGTAGTGCAGCCAACTCTTCGTTACTTGCAATATGAAATGCAATGGATAGGTGATTTTAATCCAAAAATGGTAAATCTTGCAGCCAATTTAGAAGCCCATGAAGTGAGGCGATTAACCACTTATCGTTTTTTATTCGACAGAGAAAAAGAATTCAAGCGACATCCTTTCTTATAAATTGGCATTGCCATTCAGACTATTCCATGCAGAAATTAATTAAACATAGTATTACCCTATTTCTATTTTGGTTGCTTGTATTTTTTTGCAATCGATTATTTTTTGTTGTGTACCAACTTCCAATTAGTCATAAGATCACACAGAACGCAGATGTCTTTATTGCGTTTGTTGCTGGTTATAAATTAGATTTTGCAACAGCCATTATCTTGCTATTACTGCCTTTACTTTTTGTCAATGTATATTTTGTTTTTCAACAAGAAGTTTTCAAAAAAATAGCTTTTCGTATATCCATGTTTTTCTTGTTTCTCTATACCATGGTTAGTCTGGGTGATGCAGGATTATATCATGAGTGGAATGCGAAAATAAATATGCAAGCCTTAGCACATTTCAAACATCCCGCAGAAATTGTTCGAACTGTTTCCAGTGTATTGCTGATTGAATTTGTTGCATTGCTCGCTCTATTTACTTTGCCATATTATTTTTTATATAAAAAGAAAATAGACAATAACCTAGTTGCTGATGTCGATTCCAGTTTTAAAAAACGATTAATACAAGGCGTTCTATTTTTATTGCTCAGCACTGCAATTGGCGTTATTATTATTCGTGGTGGCATTAGCAATTTGCCGATGAATCAAAATGCAGCTTACTTTAGTCAGGATGCATTGGCAAATAATATTGCAGTAAATCCACTCTATAGTTTGTTGCAAGACATGACCATTACTAAAAATATTCCAGATGAACAAGTATATAAATTTAGAACAAACGAAGAAGCAAAAGCATTGATAGCAGAGGATTTCAGCACCTTAAAAGATAGTAGCATTTCTATCTTAACTACAAGCAGACCTAATTTATTATTCATACATCTCGAAGGATGGAGTGCCGATAACATGGAAATATTAGGTGGCATCAAAGGCTGCACGCCACAGTTTGAAAAAATATGTCAAGAAGG
This sequence comes from Bacteroidota bacterium, assembly GCA_947476825.1. Classification (GTDB taxonomy): domain Bacteria; phylum Bacteroidota; class Bacteroidia; order Chitinophagales; family Chitinophagaceae; genus OLB11. The sequence goes on from CANJRV010000001.1 coordinate 23,665, forward strand.
ACTATTGTTTACAAAAGCTTATGCAGCAGCTTATGTTTCTGACCAAGGAATTCCTGCAGTATTGAGTGCTTATCCTGCCGTTTCGCGAGTTGCCATCATCAATCAAGTTGGTAAAGTACATAAGCTACCTTGCATCAGTGAAGATCTGATCAAAGAAAAATACAAGTCCTCTTTTTTATATGGAGGCGATTTAATTTTTGGCAACTTTAGAGGCTATTTTCTAGAAAAAAAATTCAGCAATTTGGTTGAAGTAAAAGATTTAGGAAAATATCCGCAAGGCAAATTGGGTGTGCATGATGAATATGGTTATCAAGAATTGCTACAAGAATTATCGACTCGTGACAAGCCATTTTTACAATGTTATTTTACCTTAAGTACCCACATGCCTTACGATTATAAAAGCACAGATACTTGGCAATCAACCAAGGAGGATGTTGAAAAAAAATACACAGAATCGATGCACTATGCCGATATACAATTGGGTAAATTTTTTGAAAAAGCTAAACAACAAACTTGGTATAAAAACACACTGATTGTATTGGTTTCCGATCATAGTCACAATAGCATCAAACAACAGAAAAACGAATCCCCTGAAAGACATCACATTCCAATTTTGTTTACTGGTGGCGCTTTGAAACCTGAGTGGCAAAACAAGCAATGGACAAAGATTGTTTCTCAAGTCGATATTTTATCTACGATTTATCATCAAATGAATTTGGATGCCAGTGCCTATCCATGGTCGAGAAACATGTTGAATGCAACGACACCATCATCGGCTTATTATGTATTTTATGGAGGCATCGGTTATATAAACGACAAAGGCTATTTAGCCTCCATTCAAGATAATCCGTTAATGCCTAGCTACGAATTAAAAGATACGTCTCAGCTAAAAAACATGACAAATAAAGCCTTGAGTTTTCAGCAATTAATTTATGAAGATGTGAAAAATAGGTAGCCACGTAGCATTATTTTTTTTCAAAAAATGCACTACGTGGTTGCCCTGTAGCAGAATTTTTTTTTCAAAAAATCTCGCTACAGGATTTCATCACCAAAGAATAAACCATCGGCAATTTATTGCCAATATGTTTGATGACAAAACGAGATGGCGAAATTTCTTCAAGATCTTGAAAGCAAGAATAAGGTGAATAATCATATTCCTGAAAATCTATTAACTGTAATTGATGCTTCATGAGATTGCCTATTACTTCACCCAAACTATGGTTCCATGAAATCGTTTCTATTTCAATGCTCGCTTCTTTATCCGCATAAGTCCCTTTTTCTATTTCAACAATTGCTTCTGTATTGAAATAATTATACGCAATATGTTTGAAATGATTATCATACATCCAAACCACCGGGTGAAATTCTACAAAAACAAATTGCCCTTGTGGTTTTAAAAAATGAGCAATTACGGAAGCCCATTTATCCATATCCGGTAGCCATCCTATAGTACCATAAGAAGTAAAAACGATATCAAATTGTTCCTGCAAATGTTGCGGCAATGTATAGATATCACAACAAATAAATTTGGCATTCAATCCTAATTCTTGATTTGTTTTTTGCGCAAATGCAATGGCTTTGTCTGAAAAGTCGATTCCCGTAACATCAGCACCCATGCGGGCTAGCGACAAGGTATCTTGACCAAAGTGACATTGTAAATGCAATATTTTTTTGCCTGCAATATTACCAAGCAAAGCCAATTCAATTTCTTTAAGGGAGGTTTTACCTTCTAAAAAATCAGTATGATGATAAAATTCTGAATCGACATGAATGCTTGTTTTTTCATTCCAAGCATGTTTATTTTTAGCAATATAATCCTTGTCAGTATTTCCTTCCAATTTAAAAAATTTAGGCTGCTTTCTTTTTTCTTTTTTCAGCGTGCGCCATGGCAGCTTCACGAACCCATTCGCCTTCGTTCCATGCTTTTACACGTGCTTCTAATCTTTGTTTATTACAGGGTCCATTGCCTTTGACTACATTCCAAAATTCAGTCCAATCAATTTCACCAAAATCATAATGACCTCTTTCTTCATTCCATTTTAATTTATCATCTGGCAATGTGACACCCAATATACGAGCTTGATCCACAGTTGCATCTACAAACCGTTGACGCAAATCATCATTCGACTGGCGTTTAATTTTCCATAAGATACTTTTTTCTGAATTGGTACTTTCACTATCCGACGGACCAAACATCATGATAGAAGGCCACCACCAACGATTCACTGCTTCTTGTAACATTTTTTGTTGGGCAGCAGAACCTTTACTCAATGCCAATAATGATTCATAACCTTGGCGTTGATGGAAACTTTCTTCTTTACAAATTTTCACCATAGCGCGTGCATAAGGACCGTAAGAGGTGCGGCACAACATGACTTGATTCATGATTGCTGCACCATCAACTAACCAACCGATAGCACCAATATCGGCCCAAGTCAAGGTTGGATAATTAAATATAGAAGAATATTTCGCTTTGCCTGTATGCAATTGATCAAAGAGTTGATCGCGAGTAATACCTAAAGTTTCGGCAGCAGAATATAAGTACAAACCATGCCCAGCTTCATCTTGCACTTTAGATATTAAAATTAGTTTTCGACGCAAATTAGGTGCACGTGTTATCCAATTTCCTTCGGGCAACATGCCAACAATTTCACTATGCGCATGTTGGGATATTTGCCGAATTAAAGTTTTTCTGTATTCATCAGGCATCCAATCTCGAGCTTCAATTTTTATTTCTGCATCTACGCGTTGTTGAAATAGAGTTTCTGGAGAAGTCATGGTTATGTATTTTAAGATTGGACGAAAATAAATAAAAAATGCTGAACTCAACTATTTTCATGTTGAAGTAATTGACCAATAGGTAGAATAATTTTTTTTCAATCGCATGGTACTTATATTTGTCTTCAATAAAACCCGTTATTATGAAAAATTTGCTTTTTGCTTATACCCTTTTTATTTCATTCATTACACAAAATTGTTTAGCCCAACAAGATACACTATTCATTAATGCGCAGGGCAATAGGAGCACAAAAGACAGTTCGATTTATTATACTGTATTTGAAAAAATAAATGATACAAGTTATACAGTCTCTTCCTTTTACAAAAATCAAAAACGACGTATGCTTGCTCATTTAGCAAGTACAAATTTGAGTGTAATGAGCGGTGATGCTTTATTTTACGATAGTTTGGGGCATGTGCTGCACTGCGGTAAATATGAAAAAGGTTATGCCATTGGTGAATGGAAATATTATTACCTAGGTACCAATAGCTTAAAAGAAAAGCGACTGTACAAAAATCATGATGAATATTGCGTACAATTTTTTGATTCGATTACACATCATGTTGAAGAGGAAGGTTGTATGGATTTGTACCAAAAGAAAACAGAAAGTTGGATGACTTATTTTTACCATTCTGATTTGATCAAGAAGCGTTCAAATTATGTGTTGGGAAAGCATGAAGGTGAGCAAATTGAATATTATAAAAATGGTAAGATTAAACGTAGAGAAATTTTTAAGCACAATAGATGTAAAAAAGGATGGCAATTTGATGAATATGGAAAGAAAATAAAATACACACCTGCATTCACCTATCCAAAATCATCCACATCGGTTTATTATTATTTGAAAAAAAAGAATAGCTGTATACTTAACTTACTAGGTAAAGGTGAATTATTAATTACGTTTATTCTATCCAAAGATGGTAAAGTAAAAAACGTAGAACTCCCTACTATTCAAGCTTGTAGCTGCAAAGAAGACATTATTTTATCCATTGTAAACATGAAAAAATGGAAACCTGCAAAAAGAGAAGGTGAAGCGATTGATTTCAATATGGAGATCCACCTTCATTAATGGATTATTGGATAAATGTTTGGATGAATAGCGGTTCACGAGCGGCGAACATAATAGTATTGCTATTTCCATAATGCTTTAATACCTTTGCGCCCACTATAATTTTATTTTAAACATGACTTGGAAAGAATATTTTACCTCTTCGATTGGCAAAAAACTTGTAATGGCTTTTACAGGTATCTTCTTAATCTTATTTTTGATTGTACACTCAGTCGCTAATAGTTGCATTTTTTTAAATGACAGTGGAGAAACCTATAATGCAGTGGCTCACTTTTTAAGTCATAACTGGATTGTACGCTTTTTAGAAATAGGATTGTTTGTTGGGCTTTTCGCTCATATCATTCAAGGAATAATGCTAACCTTAGCTAATAACAGTAAGCGTCCGATAAAATATGCAGTCAATGCCGGCAATGCAACCAGCAAATGGTATAGCCGTAGCATGGGCATTTTGGGAAGTTTACTTCTCATATTCTTAGTTATTCATTTAAAAGATTTCTTTATTGGAACTAAAATAGCTTTGTACAGTGGCGATGCTCCTCACAATTTGTTTGAAGAAATGAAAGAGGAATTTAGCAACCCAATTGTAGTAGGTGTTTATGTTTTTGGCGTTATAGCACTTTGTTGGCATTTGATTCATGGATTTTCTAGTGCCTTTCAAACCATTGGTATTAATAGTCCTAAATATAATCCTCTGATCAAAACTGCAGGCATTGTATACAGCTTATTAGTTTGTATTGCATTTGCAATGATGCCTATTGCCTTTTATTTAGGCTGGATCAGTTAATCTTTTCAAATTCTCAAATTCTCAAATTAGTATGATTAATAATAGAATACCTGCTGGTGAATTAGCTCAAAAATGGAGCACTTACAAGAGCACCTGTAAATTGGTAAACCCAGCCAACAAACGTAGCATTGATATTATTGTTGTAGGCACTGGTTTGGCTGGAGCTTCCGCTGCTGCTACTTTAGCCGAATTAGGTTATAATGTAAAAACTTTTTGTTTTCAAGATAGCGGACGTCGAGCACACTCCATTGCAGCTCAAGGAGGAATTAATGCTGCTAAAAATTATCAAAATGATGGCGACAGTGTGTATCGTTTGTTTTATGATACCATTAAGGGTGGCGATTATCGTGCTCGTGAAGCTAATGTGCATCGCCTTGCAGAAGTAAGTGGAAATATTATCGATCAATGTGTAGCACAAGGTGTTCCATTTGCAAGAGAGTATGGTGGATTATTAAGTAATCGTTCATTTGGTGGAACACAAGTACAACGCACCTTCTACGCTGCTGGACAAACAGGTCAACAACTATTATTAGGTGCTTACTCAGCGCAAATGCGTCAAGTATCTATTGGTGCTATTAAAGAATATAATCGTCATGAAATGCTAGATGTAGTAGTCATTGACGGAAAAGCACGTGGCATTATTGCTCGTAATTTAGTAACTGGTGAAATTGAACGTCATGGTGCACATGCCGTTTTACTTTGCACTGGTGGTTATGGAAATGTATTTTTCTTGTCTACTAATGCCATGGGAAGCAATGTGACTGCGGCTTGGAAGGCGCATAAAAAAGGTGCTTATTTTGGTAATCCTTGTTTTACACAAATTCATCCAACTTGCATTCCTGTAAGTGGAGACCATCAAAGTAAATTGACATTAATGTCTGAATCCTTACGTAATGATGGTAGAATTTGGGTACCTAAAAAACAAGGAGATTCTAGAAAGGCTTATGACATTCCAGAAGAAGAAAGAGATTATTATTTAGAACGTCGTTATCCAGCATTTGGAAATTTAGTACCACGTGATGTGGCTAGTCGTGCTGCGAAAGAGCGTTGTGACGCTGGATATGGCGTTGGAACAAGTAAAATGGCTGTATATCTAGATTTCGCTTCAGCTATTGAACGTTATGGCAAAATTGAAGCTACAAAACAAGGTATTCACAATGCTTCCAAAGAAGAGATTATAAAAATGGGCAAGGGTGTTGTCAAAGAAAAATATGGCAACCTCTTCGATATGTATGCAAAAATTACTGGCGAAGATCCTTATTCAATCCCAATGCGAATTTACCCTGCGGTGCATTATACCATGGGTGGACTTTGGGTTGATTATGAATTGATGACTTCTGTGCCAGGGCTATATGCTTTGGGAGAAGCAAACTTCAGTGATCATGGTGCAAACCGTTTAGGTGCAAGTGCTTTGATGCAAGGATTAGCAGATGGTTATTTTGTAATACCATACACCATTGGAAACTATTTAGCAGATGAAATTCGCACACCAAAAATTGATACCAAACAAAAAGCATTTGATGATGCAGAAAAAATAGTGAAAGACAGAATAGCTCATTTCATGAATGTGAAAGGAACAAAATCAGTGGACTATTTTCATAAAGCATTAGGAAAAATAATGTGGGATAAATGTGGTATGGCTCGTAATGCAGCAGGTTTGAAACAAGCAATACAAGAAATAAGAACATTACGTGAAGAGTTTTGGAAAGATGTGCGAGTGCCTGGAACAGCGGATAGCCTTAACCCAGAATTAGATAAGGCTGGTCGTGTTGCAGACTTTTTAGAATTAGGTGAATTAATGTGTATAGATGCATTAAACAGAGAAGAGAGTTGTGGTGGACATTTCAGAGAAGAACACCAAACTGAAGATGGCGAAGCATTACGAAATGATGAAAACTTTATGTATGTAGCTTGCTGGGAAAATATAGGCAATAACGAATGGCAATTGAATAAAGAAGATTTGGTGTATGATGTGATACATCCTAGCCAGAGGAATTATAAATAATTAGCAAATTAGCAGATATGCCAATTCGCAAATTGAAAAACAGATAGATTTATAAAAATTGAATAAAAATAAAGACAACTTAATTGTTCAACTAACCTTGCAGTTTGCAAAGAACATTGTTGTTTATTGTGGCGAATTAGATAAAATAAAAAAATATACTATTTCTAAACAACTTATAAGAAGTGGCACATCAATAGGGGCAAATATTTGGGAAGCACAAAATGCAGAGAGTAAAAATGATTTTATTCATAAATTAAAAATATCTTTAAAGGAAGCAGAAGAAACCGAATATTGGCTATTAGTTTGTAAGGATTTAGAAGAATTCCCAAATTCAGAAAAAATAATTGAGGAACTTCAAAGTATTTTACGAATTTTAAACAAGATTATTGCATCATCAAAAAAAACAATATTAATTAAACAATAAAAAATCTGCTAATTGGCTAATCTGCTAATTGGCTAATTAAATAACATGGAACACACAACAATAAATCTCAACCTCAAAGTATGGCGTCAAAAGAACGCTGAAGACAAAGGTCAATTTGAAAATTACAAAGCGGAAAACATCTCCACCGAAATGTCTTTTTTGGAAATGTTTGATGTGTTAAATGAAAAATTAATTAATGAAGGGCAAGACCCAGTGGCATTTGATCACGATTGTCGAGAAGGCATTTGTGGCATGTGTAGTATGCATATAAATGGTCGTGCGCATGGACCTTGGAGTGGAACTACCACTTGTCAATTACATATGCGTGCTTTCAAAGACGGCGAAACCATTACGGTAGAACCTTGGCGTGCAAAGGCATTTCCTGTATTGAAAGATTTAACTGTAGACCGTAGTGCTTTCGATCGCATTCAGCAAGCAGGTGGATATGTGAGCGTAAATACTGGTAACGCACAAGATGGAAATGCACTTCCTATTGATAAGAAAAATGCAGATGCCTCTTTCGACGCAGCTATGTGTATTGGTTGTGGTGCTTGTGTAGCAGCTTGTAAAAATTCGAGTGCTATGCTATTCACTTCAGCTAAAGTTTCGCAATATGCTTTATTACCACAAGGTCAACCAGAACGAACAACTCGTGTAATGAATATGGTAGCGCAAATGGATAAAGAAGGTTTCGGTGCTTGTACTAACACAGGAGCATGTGAAGCGGAATGTCCTAAAGAAATTTCAATTTCTAATATTGCTCGTTTGAATAGAGAATATTTAAATGCGCAATTGAGTTTGTAATTTTCGTTGCAAACAACTATGTATATAAAAATGGTATTCTGTTGGATGATTTGCTTCATCGGGATACAGAATAGGATGTATGCACAATGCCCTATTCTTCCTGCTTTACCCAAATCGGCAAAAACGATTGAGTCATTCATTCCCAAAACTTGGTTTATCCTAGATTCTGCAAAAGGAGATTTTAATGCAGATAAATCGTTGGATATCGTTCTAGTCATTGGCAATGAAAAAGAAAATGAAGAAGATAATTTTGAGTATGCATGCAATAGAGCCATTCTTATTTTGCAAAAAACAAAAGATAGCTATATCCTTTCATCTTTCACCAAGGAAGGTGTGCTGTGTAAACAATGCGGTGGGGTATTTGGCGACCCATATGCCAGTATCTCTTTAGAAAAAAATGTTTTGAAAATTAATCATTACGGTGGTAGCAATTGGCGATGGACACAAGATTATACATTCCGATTTCAACAAAATGAATGGCAACTGATTGGCATAAGCAATGATAGTTTTTTTGTTGGTAGTGATTGTGATGGCGAAGGCGTAGGCGATGCAGGAAGAAATTTAGTTGAAGTCAATTTCTCTACATCGAAAATACATGTCATCAAAACAAAAGATACAGAGTGTAAACCGTATAAAGATGAATGGTTAACTTGCGGGAAAAAACCATTCATTTCACTTTCGCAATTTGATGTAAGTGAAGATTATATGCCAATAAAAATAAATTAGCCTTATCAGCATTCATTTTTATTTGGATAAAATGGATCTATTAAAATTATAATGAAAATATTTTGGGCGGCAAACACGCTATCCGTTCCAATCTTTTTGCTTCAAAGCAAGCAAAAAGGATTTCCACTACTATCGTTGCCGCAATACATCCACCTAAGAAAATTATTTTCCCATTGTATTTTTTTAGTTTACCCGACAAAAAAACAATTCAATTTAGTTTTATCTTTACGTCCTCATGAAATTTACCATTGCTTATACATTGCTATTTATATATGTGATTGCAGCCATTGTATTTTGGGGTTATAGTTTGCAAAAACAGAGTAGAGTAGTTTATGGTTTAGAAACAAAAAATCTTGAATTACAACAGAAAATAGCAAAGAGTAGTACCTATAATCTTGATTTACAAAAAATAGAAGATAAAAAAAACAGACGTACTAACCAATATTGGGGCGAAGGTTCTACGTTCTTGTTGATCATTTTATTGACAGCTGCAATTGTATATTATGCGTATTATCGTCAGCGACAATTGAGTAAGCTGCAGCAGAATTTCATGCTCAGTATTACCCATGAACTGAAAACACCTATTGCTGGTATCAAGTTGAATATGCAAACCTTAGAAAAAAGAAAATTAGATGAAACCTTGCAACTAAAACTTGTAAAATCATCCGTTCAAGAAACCAATCGCTTGAATGATTTATGTGAAAATATTTTGGTTGCTACACAACTTGAAAATAAAAAGAAAGCCATTTATACCGAAATGGTAAATATGAATGAACTTTTGCTTTTACAAATTAATGAAATGAAAAGCCGATATCCTCAGCGAAAATTTGTAGAAACAATTGACAAAGAAATTTTATCCATTAGAGGCGATTCTACTCTGTGGCAATTAGTCATTAGTAATCTATTAGAAAATGCAAGAAAGTATTCACAAGCAAACGATTGCATTGAAATTTGTTTGCAAAAAATAAATTCTACTTTTCATTTACAAGTCAAAGACCAAGGTATTGGCATTTCGGATGAAGAAAAGAAACACATCTTTGAAAAATTTTACCGTATCGGAAATGAAAACACGAGAACTTCAAAAGGCACAGGATTAGGACTTTACATTGTCAAAAAAATAATTTCCCTTTACAAATATGACATAACGGTGAAAAATAATTCGCCACAAGGTTCTATTTTTGAAGTCGTATTTAACGCTTGATGATGACACATATACAAAAAGAAAAAGGAATTATTTTACTCGTTGAAGACGAAGAAAATTTAAGAGAAGCATTGAAGCTGAATCTTGAATTAGAAGGTTATGAAGTGCGAGCAGAAGTAAATGGAAAACTAGCTATCAAAGCCTTTAAGGAAGAATATTTTGATTGCATCATTTTAGACATTATGCTACCAGAAATGGATGGTATTATGGTTTGCGAAACAATCCGTTTACAAAATGATAAGGTTCCAATACTTTTTTTATCTGCAAAAAATGGAGGTGCCGATCGTGTATTAGGTCTTAAAAAAGGTGGTGATGATTATCTGACCAAGCCTTTTAATTTGGAAGAGCTATTACTGCGTGTTGAAAAATTAATTGAAAAAAATAAACTAAACAATCGCGGTAGTATTGATAAAATTCAATTTTATGAATTTGGTAATTGCAAAATAGATTTTCATGGATTAGAATGTGTAGATATTCGCGGAGAAAAACATCCATTGACAAAAAAAGAAGTTCAGTTTTTAAAGTTGCTCATCGATAATAAAAATGAAGTAATTACGCGTGAACATATTTTAAAAACGGTTTGGGGTTATAATGTTTTTCCAACTACTCGTACCATTGATAATTTTATTATGGTCTATCGAAAGTACTTTGAAGAGAATCCTCGAAAACCAAAACATTTTTTAAGTTCAAGAGGCGTTGGATATAAGTTTCTAGATTAATGAGATTCAATAATAACTGTTTGTTTTCCATTCTTTTTTATTCAGCAACAAACACAAAAAGAAAATAAAAAAAACAATACCAGCTTGTATTTCAAGCATATCATCCGTCAAAATATTTACAAAAATTAAAAGTGACATCCAATATGCTTCTTTCATTCCTTTTTGTAAAGCTTCACTAAAACTAAAACCAATAAAAGATAAAAGGAACAGAACTCCCAATAATCCTAAATCTATCCAAATATGCAACAACTGATTGTGTGTATGCATATTATACTCGATTAAACTGGCATAATTCCCTTGCTTAAATTCTTGCATCAATAATCCATTCGCTTCACCTGTACCATATCCAAGTAACCAATTCGGTTTTATTATTTTCCATTCTAATTGCCATGCTGCAATTCTCGAACCAGTGGAATTACTAAACGAAATAGTATGATCAACTGAGCTCAAATTATTCCATGTATCCAACATGCGATTGTGTATGGAAGGCACGATATAAAGCACAGTCAATGTGCCAAATAAAAGCATGACAAAAAGCAATATTCTAAGTAAGCTATTTATTAATATCCCTGACCAATACCATAATAAATAAAGAATAAATAAAAATAGAAATATTAATGCTGTCTTGGACGCAAGCACGATGATAGCGAATGAAAAAAGGCAAATGAAAAAAAGATAAATATACCTGCTACTTTTCTCTAAATGTTTATGATGTAATAATTCCAACGCACAGAATACCATTGCAAAAGCAAAATAATTTGAATAATAACCAGGATGCATAATCCCTTCAGATATATTCATTCTATTGAAAACAAGATTCCAGCCATAAGGAAAATTAAAATAGATGGAATACACTACACAATACAAAAACGAAATTGTACAAGAGATACAAAAAAATAAAAATAGCTTCCTTAACTTGTCTCTATTTAAATAGTTTTCTGTAGAAAATAATAATGGTAAAATAAATAGGCTTAGTTTGACTTGTGTGCTTTGCCATCCAGTCATTTTATCCTTGCTCCAAAATATGGCAAGTGCTTGCAATAAAAAAAATGCCCACATACATATCGTAGTTGGTGTAAATTGAAATGATTTAATTTTTGCAAACCAATTTCTATCTATAAACCAATGCGCTATTAGTAATAATATGCCAATTGAATTAATTCGTTCACTCCATGGAAAGGAAACTGCTGTGAATACAACAATTAAATACCATAAGGATGACCTATCTATTTTTTTACTAAAAGACATAGAAAGGCGAAGTTAGAAAAGCGAATTGTATCTTCGTAGAAATGTTATTACAAATACATCCGAAAAACCCTGATGAGCGAAAAATTAAATTGCTCGTAGAATGTCTTTTGAAGGGAGGGCTTATCATTTATCCTACCGATACAGTGTATGGAATCGGCTGTGATATTGAACATCCTGAAGCGATTCAACGCATTTGTGCCATAAAAAAAATACCTGTCGAAAAAGCGCAGCTTTCCTTTCTATGTTCCGATTTAAGTCACTTAAGCGAGTATACAAAAGCAATAGATACTCCTTTGTATCGTTTTTTAAAACAATATTTACCAGGGCCATTTACATTTATTCTGGAGGCAAGTAAAAAAACGCCTAAACTTTTAAAAACAAAAAGAGAAACTGTTGGGATAAGAGTTCCTGATAATAAAATCTGCCATGCAATTCTGCAAGGTTTGGGAAAACCTATATTAAATGCTTCCTTACCCTTGGATGAAGAAGACGAAATGTATACAGATCCAGAAATAATTTATGAAGCATTCAAAAACAAAGTGGATTACATCATTGATGGCGGTTTTGGTGGCACAGAAACTTCCACCATTGTAGATTGTACACAATCGCCTCCTGAAATAATTCGACAAGGTGCTGGAATATTGATGTAAGTTCAAAGACATAAAACAGAATTAAAGAGTTTATTTTTATGTTTGAAATATTGAATTCAATAATTCCTGAAACATTATTACATTATTAATAGTTTTTTTCCTTAATTTGTTCCCAAATAGAAATTCATGAACAAGTTTTTTTTTGTTATAATTCTGGTCTTGGGTATTAGTACTCAAATTTTGGCGCAGGATTATAAAATTGCAGGTTGGGATTATTATTGGGATCAGAAGGCACACGAAAGAGGACAAATCCATTTTTCTTATGGTTATGGTCAACCACGATTGGATAAAAAACTATTTGATTACCATAAAAATGAAGACAACTTTAGAGTAGTTGGCATTGGCGCATTTTATTGGAAAACGGAATATGGACTTAGCCGAAAATTAAGCGTTCTACTATCTACAAGTTATATTTTATACAAGTCTGATTGGAAACGTATGCGCCCTGATCCATTATATGGTATTGATTTACCTTTTAAATATGGTTCGACTTTAACAGATATATCCGCCAATTTGCGATTTAATTATCACTTATTTGTGAACAAGGAATTTGATGTCTATTTAGGTGGTGGCGCTGGTTACAACTATTTTGTACATAAAGATTTTACGGATTATTCGCCTGATGACAGTACATTTAATGCGCAATTTAAAGATCCACATGCTGTTTCATTTGAGATGAGTTTTGGTATTCGTTACTTTTTCCTTACAAGAACTGCCATCTATCTAGAGGCTGGTTATGGTAAGTCTCTTGCACAAGCTGGATTCGTATTTAAATTCAGACACAGAAAAAGAGGATAGTTTTATTATATTTGCAATCTAAAAATAATTTATGCATTCTATTATACTTTCAATATACACTGTAGGCTCAATGATTGGCTATTATGGCTGTATAGTTTACATGGCTATTATGTTTATTGCGTTAGTTTATGTCATGAGAAAATATTTGAAAGATTAAGGATTGGTACAGTCTTTTATTTGTAATACATCCATCTTCTCGAATATAAATTGTTCTATATGAACGAGTCCATTGCTGCTTTAAGACAAGAATATACTTTGGCTACTTTACGAAGTAGCGATGTATATCTAGATCCTATTCAACAATTTAAAAAATGGTTTGCTGAAGCACAACAATCGGATATTGAAGATGTAAACGCAATGACACTATCCACTGTGGATGCCAATCAAAAACCACATGCACGAATTGTATTACTCAAAGGAGTTGAGGAAACACAATTTGTTTTTTTTACCAACTACCATAGCGAAAAAGGGAAAAATATTGCCTCGAACCCACATGTAAGTCTTGTCTTTTATTGGAAAGAATTACAACGCCAAATTCGCATTGAAGGTATTGCTGCAAAGATTTCAGAACAAGCATCTACAGATTATTTTATTACTAGACCAATCGCTAGTCAATTGGGTGCATGGGCTTCTTTACAAAGCGAACCTTTAGCAAAGCGAGAAGATTTAGAAACACGTTTTACTTCATTAGAATTAAAATATCAACAGCAAGCTATTCCGAAACCATCACATTGGGGAGGTTACGCTGTATCTCCTACCTGTATTGAGTTTTGGCAAGGAAGAATAAGTAGATTACATGATAGAATTCAATATAAATTAGATGAAAATTCAGTCTGGAAAATAGGACGATTAAACCCATAAAGATTAGGTGTTTAATTTTTTTCTTTTCGATTTAAAACCCAGACGGCTACAATACCCAATGTGCCGCCTACAATCGTATTCCATACCAGTTTTTCATCAATAATTAGCCACGAAAAAAATGCGGCTGCAAATGGTACAATATAAATAAAACTACTGGTTCGAGCTGCTCCCAATTTCGAAGTGGCGAAAAAATAAAAAGTAGTTGCCATACCCGTATTAATTACTGCATTAAAAATCAGATTCACCCAAAATCGATGATCTGCTTGTTGATACAGTTTGAATAACTCTGGAAAATTAGCAAATCCACTTAAAAATAAACTACATACTAAATACATCCAAAGACTAAATGCCATTGGGGATCCATATTGTTGAGAACGTGCTGTAATCCTACTTAAGAAAGTCCATGTAATACAAGAAAGTAAAAAATAAATATTTCCTGATTGAAGTATCTCATCATAGTTAGTCCAAATATTTAATAAAAAAGAACTTGCTATAATGCCTAGCAATAAGCCTATCGTTTCTGTTTGCGTAGGTTTTCTTTTAGCTAAAATAATCGAAACTATATAAGTAAAAATTGGTGTCATTGTGGTTACCAAAACACCTCCAGCACCTGGCATTCCGTGTTGGATGCCTGTAAAAAAGAATAAACTATACAAAGTCATGAGTAAGGAAGCAACTATCAAATACAGAACTCCCTTTTGATTTATCTTCAATGGGATTTTTAAGATAGAAAGTAATACCAACGAACTAAGAAAGGTGCATCCAAAACGGGAAAGTGCTATATGTAATGGACTTGCGTAGGCTGTTAATATTTTACCACTCGGCCAACTCAATCCCCAGATAAGCATGCTAGCAACTATTCCAGGGTAAAGAAGTTTAGATTTTTCTATTTTCATATGCCCTACAAATGTAGATGAATCAAAACTTGCGTCATAAAAAAATCGAACGTAAATAAGTCACGTTCGATTTTTTATAATTTTAATTTTCAATTAGAATGGTAAATCATCTGTAATCCCTGTTGAAGGCATTACAATATTTTGTGCATTAGGGTTTGGTGTTGAGGCATGTGATGGAGCCGCATAATTAGTTTGTGAAGCAGATGCTGCTTCGTTGCTTGCCTTTTCAATGCGCCATGCTTCTAGCGAATTAAAATATTTAATTCCTTGCTCTGGACTTTGCCATTCACGACCTCTAAGATTAAATGAAACTTTTAATTCTTCACCAATTTGATAATTGTCCAATAAAGCGCATTTATCTTGGGTAAGCTGGAAACTGATGAATTGAGGGTATTGTGTTGTTGTATCTGTAGTGAGTACGAATTCTCGTTTTGAAAATTTTTCACTTACTACTTGTGTGTTTTGTTTTACTTTCAGCGTACCTGAAACTTCGAATGATGCCATGTTTTATAATAATTTAATGCACGAAGTTATATTTTTTTTATATTTTTCAGAACAATTTTCAAGATGAAACTTATCCACTATTTTTTTATTGTCTTCTATCTGTTTGTTGTCGGATGTGCACCACGCTTTATTCCTAGCAAACATACAGAAACAGTATTGGTCATCAAGTCTAGCGAAACGGATACTATATCATCAATTGATAAATATTTAAAACCTTTTCGTGATAGCATAAACGGGATCATGAATATACCAATAGGGGAAGCACAAACCGATTTGCGCAAAGAAAGGCCTAGTGGTAGTTTAGGAAATATGGTAGCCGATGCACTGTTGAAAAGAGCCCAAAGTCAATACCCGACTACCATTGGCGCCATTTGTAATTATGGTGGCATCAGAATAAATCAAATACCCAAAGGAAAAATCTCTAAAGGAAAAATTTTTGAATTATTGCCATTTGAAAATGAGTTGATTATTCTGGAAGTGAAAGGAAATATTTTGAATGAATGGATGCAACATATTGCAAAAGATGGAGGTTGGCCAATCGCCTTTTCTTCCAAAGTTCATATTGATAGTACTAAGAATGAATCTGGTTTAATAGATTCAGTGGATGTAGAAGATGGTGGTGGACCTGGCATTACAATACACAGAGAAATTAATGATTATTTTAATGAGCAAGACACTTATTACATTGCTACCAATGATTATGTAGCAAATGGTGGTGATAATTGTACCTTTTTAAAAACATGCAAACAAATAAAAACTGGTTTGATCTTAAGAGATGTCGTTTTAGGGTATATTCAAACAAAAAAAATAATCACACCAGATAATACTATCCGATTAATCATTCATTAATACGCAGAACATGAATCGCAGAAAATTTATTCAGCAAACGTCCATAGCAAGCAGTCTATTGCTTGCCAGCCAATTTCCATTTGAGGCATTGGCAAAAGATGATGTGCAACATAAACTAACCATTCTGCATACCAATGATGTACATAGTAGATTAGATCCATTTCCGATGGATGGAAGCAAGTACCAAGGTATGGGTGGTGTAGTTGGACGCGAAAAAATTATTTCTCAAATTCGACAGGAAGAAGAACAAGTATTGCTTTTAGATGCAGGTGATATTTTTCAAGGCACACCATATTTCAATTTTTACAAAGGAGAACCAGAAATGAAAGTGATGAGTATGTTAGCGTATGATGCAGCCACCATTGGCAATCATGATTTTGATAATGGTGTAGAAGCTCTTGCAAATCAACTACAACACGCCAATTTCCCGATTGTGAATTGTAATTACGATTTTACTAATACAGCTTTAGAAAACAAAATTGAACCTTATCACATTATTCGAAAAGGAAAACTAAAAATTGGTATAATAGGCATTGGTATTGAATTGAAAGGATTAGTACCAGATAAATTATTTGGCAATATCCTATATCATGATCCAATACAGTCTGCAAATGATACAGCTTATTATTTGAAAAAAAATAAGCGTTGTGATTATATTATTTGTTTATCTCATTTAGGTTTTGAATATAAAGATGCTAAAGTTTCAGATAAAATATTAGCTACCGAAACTGAGTATATTGATTTGATAATAGGTGGTCACACACATACTTTTTTAGATCATCCTTGGATAACAAAAAATAAAAAAAATCAAGAAATTATGGTCAATCAAGTAGGTTGGGCAGGTATTAATGTAGGAAGGATAAATATTTATTTTGATAATAAAAAGCAGTATGACTACGTTTCAAATTTCACTGTAATAAAAGTGAAAGAAACAAGCGCATAAAAATTTTTTTTTTCAACAAAAAATTACCACTTTCGTTGCCCGATAGAAAATACTTATACACACTATCTTAATCATAAAATAATAAATAATTAATATATAAATTTTAGGAGAAAAAAAATGACAAAGACCTTTGATAAAATATGGGAAAATTGCTTAAAGGTAATAAAAGATAATATTAGCTGGCAATCTTACAAAACATGGTTTGAACCAATTAGACCTATTGCTTTAGAAAATAATATTTTAGTCATAGAAGTTCCGAGTCAGTTCTTTTTTGAATGGCTTGAGGAACACTATGTTGAATTAATTGCCAAAACAATTAAGAGAGAATTAGGTAAAAATGCGCAATTAGAATATCGCATTTTGATGGAAAATCAAAACAAAAAAAACCCTGCTTCAGTTAGAATACCTGCTAGTAATCATCAAACACCTGCTTTAAGCAATAATTATGTTGACATTCATATTGGTAATGAAAGCGGTATTAAAAATCCGTTTGTGATACCAGGTTTGAAACGTTCACAAATTGACCCTCAATTAAATCCAAATTATACATTTGATTCCTTTGTAGAAGGAGAATGTAATAGACTGGCTAGAAGCGCAGGATTAGCAGTTGCTCAAAAACCAGGTGGCACTTCATTCAATCCATTAGTTTTATATAGTTCTTCTGGATTAGGAAAAACACATCTGATTCATGCTATTGGAAATGAAACCAAAAGATTACATCCTAACAAAACTGTTTTATACGTTAGTGCAGAAAAATTTATTCATCAATTCATTGAGCATTCTAAAAATCATGAGATAAATGATTTTGTAAACTTCTATCAATTGATCGATGTATTAATCATTGATGACATTCATTATTTTGCACCTGCAATCAAATCTCAAGATGCTTTCTTTTCCATTTTCAATCATTTACACCAAAATGGAAAACAATTAATTCTTACTAGTGATAAACCACCTAAAGATTTAGATGGTATGCAAGAACGTTTACTTTCTCGCTTCCGTTGGGGATTGAGTGCTGATTTACAAGCACCTGATTTTGAAACTCGTATGTCTATACTTGAACACAAAATGCGCAATGATGGATTAGACTTACCTTTAGAGGTAGTGAAATACTTGGCGTATAATGTGCAAAATAATATTCGCGAAATGGAAGGTGCTTTAATTTCATTGCTTGCACATTCTTCTTTAGTGAAAAGAGAAATTGATTTAGACTTAGCAAAAAAGGTTTTACGCAATATCGTAAAAACTTCTTCTAAAGAAATTACCATTGATACAATACAAAAAATGGTATGTGAATATTATGAAATTACTTATGATAAATTACAAGCCAAAACGCGTAAAAGAGAAATTGTACAAGCTCGTCAAATCTCTATGTTTTTGGCAAAACAATACACCAAGAATTCGTTGAAAACAATTGGCGACCATTTTGGTGGAAGAGATCACACGACAGTAATACATAGCTGTCAAACCGTAAAAGACTTAATGGATACCGACACACAAATTCGTGATCAAGTAAAGGAACTACAACAAAAAGTACAGCTAGCAGCTATATAATAAATCTATTCATTGAAAAAGAGGCTATTCAGATTTTGAATAGCCTCTTTTTTTAGAAAATTAAAATAATTTTATTCCTATTCCAACACTAATTAATTTAAAATTATGATATTGGCAAAAAAGAATTAATTTTAGCCAAAATTTTTTTATACCAATGAAGAAGCTGATTTTCGGACTCATAGCAATACTTGCAACACAAGTAATACAAGCACAACAATATTATCCTTTAGCGCAACCATGCGACCCAGATAAAGTATTTGAAAAACTGCCATCAGCAGCTTATGATAATAACTGTATTTACAAATTGCACATAAGCAGTCAACCTTTCAATTTTTTTCCAAAAGAATTATTTAGATATCCAAACTTAAAAGAATTAACCTTACAAAATACAAATATAAGTTCGCTTCCTTTGGATATCTATTTGTTAGAGCATATTGAAGTATTAGATTTATCTAACAATAATCTTACTACTTTGCCTTCTTCTATTGGCGATATGCGTAATCTACGTAAGTTGATTCTTAGAAACAATAAATTAATTACTTTACCTGCAACCATTTCTGCATGTAAAAATTTACAAGAAATTGATATCACAGGAAATCCAATTACCTTTTTACCTAATGAAATAAATAGTTTACAAGCATTGCGTAGCTTCCGATTCAGCGGTAATCAAGTAAAAGATCCAAAAGTGCTTCTTCAATTGGTTCGCCAAATGAAAAATATTACTAGCCTTGATTTGAGTGGTTGCAATTTGAATTTTATTCCTTCTGATATTAAATTCCTAAAGAATTTAACTGAATTAAATATATCCAATAATAATATTCATTTTTTACCATCTGAGATAGGTCAATTGACACATTTGGAAACTTTGATTTTAGGTACTAATGGTAATCCAGGCAATAAGATTTATGATTTACCTACTTCATTTTCCAACTTAAGAAGTTTAAAAGTATTGAGTGCAGTTAATAATAGTTTTGTTGATTTTCCAATTGCATTGGCTTCTTTGACTGGTCTTGAAGTATTAGATTTAAGTAATAATCAAATCACAAGTTTACCTCCTGAAATCGCAATGATGACAGGATTAAATAAATTGAATGTGATGAATAACCAATTGCGAGATGTACCAAATGAAATAGGTTCATTAAGTCGTCTAACACAATTTGATTATGCTGGCAACCAAATCACACCAGAAGTTGAACAAAAGATTATGCGCATTATGTCTGGCGAAACAATTGCTGAACCAGTTAAGCCAGATGTGAAGAAAGTAGTAAAAAAGAAAGTAGTAGTAAAAAAGCATGTAAAAAAATCCACTAAGAAGAAATAGGATTTCAACATCTTGAAAAATAATTGGAGGAGGATAGCATAATTGTTATCCTCTTTTTTATTTTAGTTCCTCCATCTATTTAATAATAAATCCTTATAGATTGATTTCTCAAGAAAGAGAGGATAGCAATTTCATTTTGACTTAGCTTAGCGAATCGAATTACGCTCAAAAATGAATGCGGTTGTTATTAACCTTCAATGTGAATGGAAAACACAATCATTCTGGTTGTGATTTTATCAATAGCCTTATTTGTAGGTTCGCCTACATTACGATCTAGACTATTTCCAATGCCATTACTTAACTTTATTTCGGGTGCAAAAATGAAATTTGGATAATAAAATTCAAAACCCAAGCCTAAATTATATCCAAAATCCAAAGGCTTAATACGAATAATATCTTCCTCTTTATGCGCCTTTGTATTTGAATTAAAATCATAATCAAGCTTTATACCAGCAACAACATAAAAACGAAAGTTGGTTTGGCGATCTGATTTAAATTTTAATTCTAAAGGCATACTGAATAAAATAGATTCAAAAGAATTGATCAAAACAGAATCCTTCATCAAATTAAACTTTAACGCCTTTTCTCTAAGAACAAATGAAGGAATAGTTCGTAGGTCAATAAAATTACTCAGCTTTAAATTGCCAACTATACCCAATTGAAAACCTGGTTTCCATAGTGGTGTAATATTTACTACACTATCATTTTGTATAAAATATTTGGAATGGGTTAATCGATACTGTGCCGAATTGATGCCAATGGTGATGCCAAAATAATAAGGCAAATCATCATGTTCTGCGTTACTCATACGCTCCTCTTGCGCCGAAGCACTGAAAGAAACAAGGAAGAAAAAACAATTTAATAAAATTATTTTTCGGCTTGATAGATGGATGCTATTCCAAAACTTACTGGCGTACATTTTATATTTTTAAATCCTACTTTTCGCAATATTACACACATTTCTTCACCTTCTGGGAAAACAGCAACTGAATTTGGTAAATACGTATAAGCATTACTATTCTTATTGAACAATTTGCCAATAGTAGGCGTCACATAACGAAAATAGACGTGATATAATTGTGCGATAGGGAATGTTTTTACTTTAGAAAATTCAAGGATGATAAATTGGCCATTGGGTTTTAGTACACGATATATTTCTTGTAAGCCAAGTTGTAAATTTTCAAAATTGCGAACACCAAATGCAACGGTCACAGCATCAAAATGCGCATTGCTAAAAGGTAATTGTTCGCTATCGCCCTTTACCATTTCAATTTTTTCTATGAGATTTTTCAGCGCTATTTTTTCTTTACCAATGGCAAGCATTTTTGCCGATAAATCTAAACCGATAGTATGCGTTGGATTCAATTTTTGTAAAGCAATCGCCAAGTCTGCAGTGCCAGTAGCTACATCCAAAATTAATTTCGGTTGAAATGGCTTAAGTAATTTAATTACTTTATTTCGCCACAATACATCTATTCGAAAAGAGAGTAGTCGATTTAACATATCATAGCGAGTAGCTATGCTATCGAACATATTTTCTACTTGTTCTTTTTTACTCAGCGATGAATTTTTATCAGGTACTACAGTGGTCGACATTCGTCAAAGTTAGTTTTGAAAATCAAATATGCCAAAAAGGAAAAAATACAAGGTACAAACGCGATACAAATACCTTTTGAAAAATATATGTCTAAAGTTCAACTGATATCAATTCATGTCCTAAATCATGCAAAGCCTTTTGTATTTTATAGGCTTGTGTAGGGCGTGGTCTTTTGAGTCCACTTGCATAGTGCTGAATTAATTTTTGGTTGATTCCGGTTATACGCCCCAATGCAGAATTTGTAAATATCCCTTTATAATAGTTTAATAAGCTCTGGGTATCAAACTTGTAAATCAACTCATATTCACCATGCAATATTTTAGGAATATTATCTAATTCCTTCAAGAGCTCAATACAAGCCAAAACAGATTCTTTGGCTTCCAAAACTGTTTCACCACCACCAGATATTCCTTTTACATTTTCAGCATAAGCAGTGTAAAAATCCTTACTGCGTTCAATGACAATTTTTACTTGTTTCATAGGTTTGTACTTTATAAAATATGGCTATTTTAACCCCATCTCTTTTTTAATTTTTGTTTCTATACCCTTACCCATTTCTTTTACACCGTGAAATGGAACAGGGTAAATTTGTTTACCCTTTTCATATATATAATGGCTGCCTCTCGTGCGAATATGTACCCATCCATTTTGTCTAATCAATTTATGTAATTCACTCGATTTCAATAAGAGTAATTTTAGCTTCAAACCAAAGGTAGTAGTATTACTACCGTTATGCAATTATTTTTATTATTTTTTAAACCAAACCCATTAAAAAAGCCCTATTTAAAGGGCTTTTTCTTTGTTTTGTATCTGAATGCTATTTGTTTGTTTTGTGGTAGTTACTTTCCGTGGCATTGCTTAAATTTTTTGCCACTACCACAAGGGCATAAATCATTACGTCCTATTTTGGGTTCCAATCTTTTTACGGGTTCTGCTTTTACGGCAGAAGGATTATAATAATCAGATTCATCCGCACCGTATGCTTGACCTGCTTCATCTATTTCTTCACGGTTTGCACGCAATTTGCTCATGTCCGTTTTTTCTACTTCCGCTTGATGAATATCTTGTTCCTGATGCATCGGTATTCCACTTCGAAGCAAGAAAGAAACAATAAGCTTATTGGTTTCACTTAACATGGCTTTAAACAAATTAAATGCTTCAAACTTATAAATCAATAAAGGATCTTTTTGCTCATAACTAGCCAATTGCACGCTTTGCTTGAGTTCATCCATTTGACGTAAATGATTCTTCCAAGCCTCGTCAATGAGCCCAAGTGTTATTTGTCTTTCTTGCGCATCTATCAATTCACGTCCTTCCGTTTCGATGCTCTTTTTTAAGTTGGTTACTATTTGCAAAGTACGAATCCCATCCGTAAATGGCACCGCAATATTTTCAATTCGAACCCCATTTTGAAACACAATATTTTTTAATACAGGCGCTGTTTGCTCGCAAATAAAATCTTTCTTTCTAGCATACATTTCTATCAACTGTTGATATAGGGATTCGGTGATGGAATTCGCATCCATTTTCAAAAATTCGCTTTCTTGTATTGTTGTTTCAAAAGCAAAATCACGAAGCACTTCAATTTTAAATTGCTCATAATTTCTGTTGCCATCAAATTGCGAAGCAACTAATCGGCAACTATCATAGAACGCATTATCTAAATCCAAAGCAAGTCGCTCACCAAATAAAGCATTACGGCGACGAGTATAAATTACTTCACGTTGTGCATTCATCACGTCATCATATTCTAATAATCTTTTACGAATACCAAAATTATTTTCTTCCACTTTCTTCTGCGCTCTTTCAATGGATTTGCTAATCATACTATGTTGGATTACATCTCCATCTTTATGACCTAATTTATCCATCCAACCACTCAATTTGTCACTACCAAATAAACGCATTAAATCATCTTCTAAAGAAACAAAAAACTGAGAACTACCTGGATCTCCTTGTCTACCTGCACGACCTCTCAATTGACGATCTACACGTCTACTTTCATGTCGTTCTGTACCAATGATGGCCAAGCCTCCTGCCTTTTTTACATCATCTCCAAGTTTAATATCAGTACCCCTTCCCGCCATATTTGTTGCGATGGTGATAGCACCTGTATGTCCAGCTTCACTAATTACTTGGGCCTCCTTGGCATGTTGTTTTGCATTTAATACATTATGCGGTACTTTATCAAAAGTCAACATTTTACTTAATAATTCCGATACTTCAACAGAGGTTGTACCCACAAGAACTGATCGCCCTTCAGCACTTAATTTTTTTATCTCCTCGATTACAGCTCTATATTTTTCACGTTTTGTTTTATACACCAAATCTTGCTCATCATTTCTTACAACTGGTCTATTCGTAGGGATGGAAGTTACTTCCAATTTATAGATTTGCCAAAACTCACCTGCTTCAGTTTCTGCAGTACCAGTCATTCCTGCTAGTTTATGGTACATACGGAAATAATTTTGCAAAGTAACTGTAGCGAAAGTTTGTGTTGCTGCTTCAACATCCACATTTTCTTTTGCTTCTAAAGCTTGGTGCAAGCCATCACTATACCTTCTGCCATCTAATATACGACCTGTTTGTTCATCTACTATTTTTACCTTACCATCCATCACCACATACTCCTGATCTTTATCAAATAGGGTATAAGCTTTTAATAATTGTTGAATGGTATGAATTCGATCTGCCTTGATAGAATATTCTTGTAAGAAGGCATCTTTCATTTTCAATTTTTCTTCGGCAATTGCATCGGCACGTTCTATGGCGGCTAATCCAGTAGCGATATCTGGCATCACAAAGAAATTGCTATCTTCTGCCGAACCAGTTAAAAGTTGAATTCCTTTATCTGTTAAATCTACTTGATTTTGTTTTTCATCAATGGTAAAGTAGAGTTCAACATCTACTTTAGGCATATTCTTTTGCTGATCAGCAATATAATAATTCTCTGTTTTTTGTAATATTTGTTTTATGCCAACTTCACTTAAATATTTAATCGTAGAGGAGTTTTTGGGTAAACCTCTATGTGCTCTAAGCAATGCCATTCCACCACCTTCTTTATCGTCATTTCCTTGCGCAATTAATTTTTTTGCTTCTAACAAACAAGTATTCACTACTTTTCTTTGTGCTTCCACTAATTTTTCAATACTTGGTTTTAAAGTATGAAATTCCTGATCATCCCCTTTTGGCACTGGACCTGAAATAATAAGTGGCGTACGTGCATCATCAATCAATACACTATCTACTTCATCCACCATAGCGAAGTGCAATTTTCGTTGCACCATTTCATCTGGCGAATGCACCATATTATCGCGTAAGTAGTCAAAACCAAATTCATTATTGGTTCCATAGGTAATATCGGCTAAATAAGCATTTCTTCTTTGCTCCGAATTGGGCTGGTGCTTGTCTATACAATCCACTGTCAATCCCAACCATTCAAACAAAGTCCCATTCCATTCACTATCCCGACGAGCCAAATAATCATTCACCGTAACAACATGGACACCTTCTCCAGCCAATCCATTTAAATAGGCAGGCAATGTAGATACAAGGGTTTTACCCTCACCTGTACCCATTTCCGAAATTTTCCCTTCATGCAAATTATAACCACCTATCAATTGCACATCATAATGCAACATATTCCATGTAACTGGTGAACCGCCAGCAGACCATGTTGTGCTATAAATAGCATCTTCTCCATCTATGGTAATATAATTTTTATGTACAGCCAAGTTTCTGTCTAACTCTGAAGCTGTACTTCTCAATTCAGTATTGTCCTTCATCCGACGAGATGCTTCTTTTACAGTAGCAAAAGCTTCTGGTAATATCTCCAAAAGAACCACTTCCAATTGCTTGTCTTTATCTTTGATAAGCTGATCTATTTCTTTATACAAATCGCTCTTCGCATGAATATCTTGTATGTTTTCTGCTTCTTCTTTTTTGGATTGTATTAGAGACGTAATATCAGCTGTATGGTCTTTTATACGTGCTTTGAATCGTGCAGAATTAGCCCTTAATTCATCATTATTTAACGAGGCATAGGATGCAAAATGCTGATTGATTTGCTGAATAACTGGCGACATTTTTTTTACGTCCTTTTCAGATTTACTTCCGCCAAATAATTTATTTATAAAGTTTAACATAGTTCTCTTTTTTATTGAAGCAATTTTGCTTCGTTCCTTTTTTATTCAAAATCTGTGCTACGCTTATGTTTTATGACAAGGTGACACACAATCGGGCAAATATAAGCTGTTCCAAGTGTTTTGCCCAGTAAGCATTAGAATAAATAATACAAAAAAAAATCTCGCTAAAAAGCGAGATTCAATATATTAGATAATTAAAAATTATTTTTCGTATTCATTACGCATGATGCCGTAGAATTGGAAGGTTTTCATTTTATAACCTTTATCCCAGAATTTATCTGTATCACCAAATTCAGGAATAGTTACCCAATCTTTTGATTTTGATTTGTACCAACGATAAATTGCAATGTGATTTGTTGCTCTACGAATAGGAACGTAGAATTGCAAAGATTTTAGTGTATATCCTTTTTGCATCATATCGCTATCCGATACTTCATCTTCAGCAATGCTGCTTTGATCTTTCGTTACTGGATTAGTCCAACGGTATACAGCAACACGATCAGGACCAGGTGTTTTATAAGCATAAAACAATAAGGTCTTTTCTTTGTATTTCCATTGTAGCAATTGGCCTTCTTGTATTTCACCATCAGCTAATGTTACATAGTTATTATCTACTGTATTCAACCATCGATAGATACGTATTAAATCCTCATTCTCATATTGAGCGGATGCAGTTTTGCTTAAAGATACAAAGGCAACTATGGCAATCATGCAAAATAATATTTTTCTCATATAGCTATTTTTACTCTTTTTAGAAGTACAATGATACTTAATTCATTTTAACTAGACAATTTTTTAAGTAAGTTTATTTATACTCATTCAAGAATCGTACGTTTCGTGTCCAATTACTGTTTAAAACTTGTTCGGTATTGGGGGCCATTTAAGCAAATTGTTCTCTTATAGATGCGTGTTCATGGAATTTATTGAATTTGGAGCGCTAATCAAATAATTTTCCCATTAATTCGGCACACATTTTATCTATGGCATTAAATGAATAACCAGCAATATGTGGCGTAATAAGCACATTGTATTTCAATAATTCTGCGATTATATTTTCACTTTCTTGCAAAATGCTATAGATATTTTTTTCCTCTTCTAAAACATCCAAGCACGCACCAACAATTTTTCCATTCACCAAGCCTTGTAATAATACAGAAGTGTCTACTACTGCCCCTCTTGAAGCATTCATTACGATATGATTCTTTTGCATCATATGCATAAAATTAGCATTATAGTAATGCTTAGTTTCTTCATTCAATGGTACATGAAATGAAATGATATCCGCTTGTTGCCTTAATTGTTGCAAGGAAACTTCTTGTACCTCATTTGTTGAAAAATCCGATTTATATGCATCGTAAGCGATAATATTTTTAGTGAACACGCTAAGTTTTTTTGCAAATGCCATTCCAGTATGCCCATAACCAATAATACCTATCGTTTTATTTTCCAACTCAAATCCTCTATTCAATTCCCGTATCCACTGTTGATTTTTTATTTGTTCGAAGGAAATAGAAATATGATGTTGCAAACAAAGCAACATACCCACACAATGTTCCGCAACAGAATTTGCAATACCGTTTGGTGAACTAAAATAACGAATTCCCTTTTGATCACAATGAGCGGTATCAATAATTTCCATGCCAGAACCTAGTCGTCCTATCCATTGTAAACTTGGATATTTCTCAATCTCCGCTTGATTCAAAACTAATTTGTTGGAAGTGATTATACCTTGAATGGTATTCTTATTTATTTTTCCAAAATCAAGGACATCGTAATCAATCAACACTAAATTCCTATCTATTAATTGTTGTCTACATAATTCGGAAATTCGTGCAGCTATAAGTACTTGATTCACCGCGCAAATATAAATAAGTTTAGGACGAAGTGCTAGTTGAATCTTACAAAAAATATTAGCCTTCAAACAATTTCGCAAATAAATCTACAAACTCAGCTACACTCAATTGTTCAGCGCGTTTGGAGAATATTTCCTCTTGTAATTTTTCTGCAGGTAAAATAGATTTCAATCCATTGCGTAATGTTTTTCGACGTTGATTGAAAGCTGCTTTTACAAAAGTTTTAAATTTCTTTTCGTCAGAAATAGAATAAGGATTTTTATTTCGAGTTAATCGGATAACACCAGATGTGATTTTAGGTGGTGGTGTAAAGCTGCTTGCTGCAACATCAAATAAATAGTCGATATCATAATAGCATTGTACCAATACACTCATGATACCATAGCTTTTACTGCCATGTTTAGATGCAATTCGCTCTGCAACTTCCTTTTGAAACATGCCAACCACTTCATCTACATGTTCTTTCCAATCTAATACTTTAAAAATAATTTGTGTAGAAATATTGTACGGGAAGTTGCCAATGATGGTGAAATTCTCTTCAAATGGAAGCTCTGCATCTAAAAAATCATCATGACTTATTTTATCTTGCAATGCTGGATACATTTGCACCAAATAATCAATTTTCTCTTTATCCAATTCAATACATTGGTAATTTGCTACTGGCAAATGCATCAAATATTTTGTTAGCGCACCGCCACCTGGGCCAATTTCTAATAAATTTTTTATATTCGGCTTCAGCGATTCTACTATATGCATGCACACAGATTCGTCATGTAAAAAATGTTGCCCTAATTGTTTTTTAAGCGTGTATTGCATTACTTTATATTCGGCGAACTTACATTTATTTACCTAAAACAATTCTCCTTGTTTACTTTCATCTGAATCTTCCTCGTTGAGTAAGCCAATTTCCAACAGATCACTTTCACATAGTTTAGTGCCAATAGCCTTCCACCCCATTACATCTATGGTCTCTTCTAGATTGATAATTTGTTCGCTCGGCAAATATTTCTTTTTACCTGTTTTTAATTTAATGACTGGGCTTGCAGAACTTGTTACCCATTCCAAATAATTGCCTTCGCCTTCTTTAATAAATTGAAACTTTGTATTCATAGTCAAGGTTTCAATTTTGAATCGTTTCGCAGTAAATTGCTTTTTATCTGCATCAAAATAAACTGCTGTTATAATGGCTTGGGGTTTAAATTTTTCAATGGAAACTATTTTATCTGTATCAAATCTATTCGACAATTCAATGGTATTCAGCGTATATGTACCATCATTATACATCGTAATAATATGATCCGTTTCTCCAAAGCTACCCAAATACATTCCCTTTTCATCCGTGTTCAAACGCCCTATCACATCATCAAACCAAATCTTTTTACCTCCTAAACTAGATGCTCCCTTTAGTTTAAGCTTGATTTGCTTCACTGGATGTTTTGTAACTTGGTTTCCCATACTACTCCTTCCCTTGATGGCTAAATCTTCAAAATCAAAAGTAAATGACTTTATTTTTGCTTTACATCCTTGGCTTAATGTCAATGATACAATTTCACTTTCCCCATTTGCATTCGATGTAAAATAGAGAACCTTACTTTTAGGCGCACCTTTTGTTAAATCGTATTCTTTATCGCGGGTAATGCCTGTTACATTGAATCGCTTCGCGTAACTAATACCCGTTTTTCCATCCACATATATCATATTGTAGGTGGTTCTATCATCCACTTTTTTAAATACTTCCACATGAATAATATCCTTTCCGATGAATACTTTATCCGCGACTTTAATCACTTTCATTTTTCCATCTCGGGTAAAGGCAATGATATTGTCGACATCGGCGCAATCAAATAAATATTCATCCTTTTTTAAACCTGTTCCGATGAAACCTTCAACCCAATTGGCATATAATTTTGTATTTGCAATTGCGATATCTGCTACTTGAATGTTGTCAAATACTTTAATCTCCGTTTTTCTTCCTCTTCCCTTACTGTACTTCTTATATAAGTCTTCAAAATAAGCAATAGCATATTCTGTTAAATGTGCTAAGTAGTTTTTCGTTTCTTCAATATTTTTTTCGACACCTCTAATATGCTCATCTGCTTTAAAGGCATCAAATTTTGAAATTCGTTTAATTTTAATTTCCGTCAATCGAATAATATCCTCTTGGGTTATTTCTCGCTTAAATAATTTTTTATAAGGCTTCAAACCCTTATCAATAGCGGCTAATACGCCTTCCCATGTTTCTTCTTCTTCTATATCACGATAAATTCTCTTTTCAATGAAGATTTTTTCTAATGATGAATAGTGCCAGTTATCTTCCAATTCACGCAAACGAAGTTCGAGCTCTAATTGCAAAATTCGCTTGGTACTGTCTGTTGAATTTTTGAGTAATTCGCTTGCCGTAATAAATACTGGCTTGTCTTCTATGATAACACAAATATTCGGTGAAATAGAAACTTCGCAATTCGTAAAAACGTACAATGCATCTATCGTTTGATCGGGTGTAACCCCTGTTGCTAATTGCACTTCTATTTCTACATGCTTTGCTGTGTTATCTGTAACTTTTTTTATTTTTATTTTTCCTGTTTCATTTGCTTTTACGATACTCTCAATTAAGGTTGGAACCGTGACACCAAAAGGCACATTTCGAATCACCACTGTTTTATTATCCACCTTTTCGATATGTGCTCTGACTCTTATTTTTCCGCCACGCTTTCCATCATTATAATTTGTGACATCCACCATTCCTTCGGTCAAGAAATCCGGAAACAACTCAAATTTTTTGCCCTTCAAATATTTAATTGAAGCTTCTATAAGCTCACAGAAATTATGCGGTAATATTTTTGTAGATAATCCAACAGCAATTCCTTCGGCACCTTGCGCCAATAACAATGGAAATTTCATTGGCAAAAAAATCGGTTCATTCTTACGGCCATCATAACTCAATTGCCATTCAGTAATCTTCGCATTGAATGCTACATCTAAGGCAAATTTAGAGAGTCGTGTTTCAATATATCTTGGCGCGGCAGCACTATCGCCTGTACGTACATCACCCCAATTCCCTTGTGTATCGAGCATTAAATCTTTTTGACCTATATTGATGATTGCTTCACCAATACTTGCATCTCCATGAGGATGGTATTGCATGGTTTGACCAATAACATTCGCTACTTTGTTAAACCGACCATCATCCATTTCTTTCAATGCATGAAGAATCCGTCTTTGAACAGGTTTTAATCCATCTGGACCTGCTGGTACAGCTCTTTCTAAAATAACATAACTTGCATAATCCAAAAACCAATTTTGGTACATCTCACTGACGTGGTTTGTATTTTTATTTTCTATGCTTACTTCTTCCGCCATATTCCTTTTTACAATGTTGGCAAATGTAATTCCTAGTCAAATCTTTTCATTCAATTAGTTAATAACATGCATGTTGAATAAATTCTAAACTGGTACACTATTGGGTTAGTACTTTCGGGGCTTGAAACCTTTCTTTTTCAGCATCCTATTGTGTTTGAGTTTTACAATTGTCCTGCTTTGTTTTTCTGTGCATACAAACGCCGGTTCTATTCTTCATCTAGAAGAAGCAGTTCAAGATAGCATTTCTTTACCGCATGCCGTTACAGCATTTTTAGATCATCATGTAATGCTTCACGAAAAAAACAGCACAGATGATGTTATTGCTGTAGTTCGAAAGTCCGACAATAAAACCACTCTTTTCTTTTTTTCATTAATTGGCTTATATCTTTTTTCTGCCATTCGACTCTGGTTTCCAAAATATGTATTGAATTTATTTTCCTTTTTTACTTCTTTCAATATTTCAAAAAGGCAAATGAAAGAACAGCTAGAAATTGATTCTCGAGCTTCGATTTGGTTTTTCTTGTTGTATATCATTACCCTTGGCTATCTCTTTTTTTCTTGGGGAGTTTCTTCCATTTCTTGGATTAAAAATGCAAAAATGCCAATTGCCATTTTTTCTTGTATTGTCTTGATGGCAATTGTATATCTGGTTAAAATTGGATTGGTAAATATTGTTGCATGGGTTTTTAATAAAACGGATTTGGCAAAAAAATACATATTCGATAGCCTTATTATCAATGAGTTTTTAGGCATACTATTATTACCACTTTGTATCCTATTACTCCTGACATCTGCTACTTTTCATACATTAATCCTAAACATTTCCTTCTTCATTATTCTTTGTTTTTTTACTTTTAAGTATATCCGTATGTTACCAAAAGTGATTAATTTATTACGCATGGATTTTTTACATTTTTTATTATACCTTTGCGCCTTTGAATTAATGCCTGTTTTAATTTTGGCAAAAATTTCAATAAAAGGGATTTAATTTTTTGTTTTTATTATCACTAGTAGAAAAGAGATTTAATAGTATGGCTAAAACTGCAACTAAAACAAGTGCAAAAAAGACATCCACACATTCGACCGTAAAAAAAACAATAATAAAAACGGAGAAAAAGACATTGGCTGTGGTACCAACAAAAGTAACTAGACCAGCTAGTGCTAAAATTGTAGCCTCGTCTTCAAAGAAAAATGTTGCACCCGTTAAACCTACAGTTACCCCTTCTATAAAAACAATTCTCATTACTCAGCCTCGACCTGAAACTGACAAATCCCCGTATTTCGAACTAGAAAAAAAATACAATGTCAAAATGGATTTTTGCCCTTTCATATTAGTGGAAGGTGTTGAATCCAAAGATTTTCGTAAACAAAAAGTCGAAATAAAAGATTATACCGCTGTCATATTTAATAGCAGAAATGCGATTGATCACTTCTTTAGAATATGTGATGAATTAAAAATAAAGATTTCTCCTGAAATGAAATATTTCTGTATCACAGAAGCTATTTCGCTTTACTTGCAAAAATTTATTATTTATCGCAAACGAAAAATCTTCTATGGTGAAGATGGTTCTGTAAACAGTATGCTGGACGTGATTACTAAACACAAGTCTAAGGAGAAGTATATTGTACCTGTAAATGACATCTGCAGAACGGAAATTTTAGAGTGTTTACAGAAAAATAAACTGGAACACGCCGAAGTGGTGCTATATAAAACGGTTTGTAACGATGTCAAAGACTTACTTAAAAAAGCACATGACATGATTGTATTTTTTACACCTGGTGGAGTTAAGTCATTATTTGAAAATAAGCCAAAGTTCGCCCAAAATGGTACTATCATTGGTGCTTTTGGTCCAATTACAACTAAAGCTGTAGAGAATGCAGGACTAGAATTACACATTAAAGCGCCAATGCCTAATGCACCTTCTATGGTTGCTGCATTAGATTTGTATTTAGCGAACCTTGCCAAATAACTATTCTTTTTTTTCAGAAGATAAAGTGGATTGTAGTTTTTCTGCTGCTGCTTTTTTCTCTTTTGCCTTTTTTTCTCTCTTCTCTCTTTGCGAGTCATCAAATTGCAAATACTGCGTTGCGGTTAAGATTTTCCGAAAAGCTTCATCTCGCATTTTAAAAATACCAATAAATCCCTTTCGTAAATCATCTTGTTCAGGATGAGTAGCGTACATCGAATCTATTTTCGTTGACACCGCAAGGTTAATTACATACACCTCAGCCGCTTGAACTGAATCTAGTTTCTGTTCTTGAACCATTTCTTCTGTGTACTTTTTAGCCTTTTCTGCAGGCGTTTTGCGTGTGTAAGTTTGCGCTAATAATGGTGATGTACAAATGACACTGAGGAAAATAATTCCAATTCTTGATAATTGCATAATAACGGTTTTTTATTTTCTTTGAAAGTAAAGAATGACAAATATAAACGATAAAATAAATTCTCCAATAAACTATAATAAATTCAAAACACCAACCCCACTTTGCGGTTGTATTTGTTGCGCGCCGCCAGCCGCTTTACTTACTAAATTAGTCAATGTTTCAATACCCAAACGACCTTCTAGAAATGAATCAATTGTTCCACTTCGTAAATTTTTCAGAATGCTTCCAAAATCAATTCCGCCATCTCCATTAGAATGTGCCTTTAAGCCTGGGATATGAACACCACCGCCATGTTGTGAAAATCCGCCACCAGTCAAAGCACCAATAATACCATTGATATTAAATCCATTATTTGTTGGGTCATTTGTTTTCTTTACTAATTTATCCAATACATTTGGAACCAAAGATCCTGCTATATTATTTGCTTTATCTGTTTCAAGACCAAATTTATATTGCAAACAACTAGTCAGATTTTGAACAATACCCTGCACCATTGGATTAGATGATGAAGTATTCTCAGTTCCAGTAAACATCCCTAATACATGTTGAAGCCCCCCCATAGAAAGTGTGTTTTGTAATCCACTAAATATCGCATCGGTCGCTAAACCAACAGCATGATTATTATGTTCATTTGGTATAGCAACATTATGAATAATTTCTTTCTGGGATTCAGATTGAATAAGATTAAATAATTGTTCTAACATGAGGGTTATTTAATTTAGAGCGGTAAAAGTATTCTATTTTCTACATAGTTGAACACAATTCTTAGCACTAATCATGCCGAATTCCTTCAGCAACTTTGAAAATATGTTTAATGTAAGGAAATAACGCCTGCATGGATTCTAACGCACCTTTTGTAGAACCAGGCAATGTAATGACCAAGGTCCCTTGTATAAAACCAGCAACTCCTCTCGACAACATGGCATACGGAATTCTTTGCTGACCATAAGCTCTCGCTGCTTCCATGATACCTGGAATTTCTTTATCCAACAATGGTTGTATCGCCTCCGGTGTCACATCTCTTGGCGATAAACCAGTACCTCCAGTTAAAATAATTAAATCATATTTTCCAAGTACTAATTTTTGCACACTCGTTTGTATCTCCACAATTTCATCGGGTAATATTGCATAAAAATGATGTTCCATATTACTCTTTGCCAATTGTGCAATAATGGCTAAGCCAGCTTTATCTTCTTTCTTTTTTGCAAACACGGAATCACTACATACCAACACGGCTGTTTTTATTTGCCTATTTAACAAATCATGATAATCACTTTTACCCCCTTTTTTTTCGATTAACTTAATTTGACAAATTTCAATTTTTTTATCAATGGGTTTTAGCATATCATACAATGTCAATGCCACAATAGCAGCACCATGCATGGCTTCTACTTCTACACCTGTTTTATACATAGTAGCAACCTCCACTTCAATAAAAACAGATAGGCCTTTTATTTCAAATCGAATATTCGCATACTCAATTGGCAATGGATGACAATCTGGTATAACGTCGCTCGTTTTTTTGATGGCAAATAAACCTGCTACTCTCGCAAACTCAAACACATCCCCTTTGGGTACCCTTTTATTTTCTATCGCAGCAATTGTTTCTATGCTACTTGTTTTAAGTTCTGCTTGCGCAATGGCTCTTCGTTGCGAAATTATTTTAGGAAGTATGTCTACCATTTCATTAAAAATACGAATGTAATTCATTTTTTTTCGAAATGGTGCTTGCCTTGTAATTCGCATTTTTATATACCTTTACCCATAAATTTTTTCAAACATGAAACTAAAATCTATCTTGGCCATTACTTCTATAGCCATTTTTGCAGCATGCAATTCTGCTAACCAAAATGCAAGTACCACATCTGCACCCAAAGAGGAAAAAGAATTTGAAGTGATGGCAGAAAGTTTTGCCGATCTACAAATTCTACGTTATCAAACACCAGGCTTCAATGAATTAAGTACGCAACAAAAAGAACTTTCTTATTATTTATTTGAAGCGGCTTTATGTGGTAGAGATATTATTTATGATCAAAAAAGCAAATACGGCATTCTACTTCGCAAAACTATTGAGAATATTTACGGAACATACAAAGGCGATAAATCTATTGCAGATTGGAAAAGTTTTGAAGATTATTGCGGTCGTTTTTGGTTTAGTAGTGGCAACCATCATCATTATGGCAATGAAAAATTTATTCCAGCTTGCAATGCAGATTATTTTAAATCGTTGATCCTAAATAGTGATACGGCAAGCCTTCCAAAGGAAAGTGGCGAAAGTGTAGCTGCCTTTTGGACTCGAGTAAATCCATTATTTTATGATTTGACTATAGAACCAAAATGTGTTGACCTTCGTTCGGGTATTGATAATATTAAGGCATCGAGCAATAATTTCTATGAAGGGGTTACACAAAAAGAAGTAGAAGATTTTTACAATAAATTTCCGACAACAGGCAATGCACCGAGTTGGGGTTTGAATTCTAAACTCATGAAAGTAGACAATACATTGGTTGAAAAAGTTTGGAAAAGTGGAGGCATGTATGGTGCTGCAATTGATAAAATTATTTTTTGGTTAGATAAAGCAGCAACAGTTGCAGAGAATAATCAACAAAAAGAAGTCATCACCAAATTGGCAAAATATTATCGTAGTGGCGACCTAAAAGATTTTGATGATTACGCCATCTCTTGGGTAAAAGATACCGCTTCAAGAGTTGATTTTGTGAATGGATTTACCGAAGTATATTTAGATGCCATCGGTAAAAAAGGAAGTTTTGAAAGTACAGTATCCATAAAAGATATGGAAGCTACAAAACGTATTAAAACAATTGCAGAAAACGCACAATGGTTTGAAGACAATTCGCCATTGATGCCTGAACACAAAAAGAAAGAAGTAAAAGGAATTACAGCAAAAGCCATTACTGTTGTAGTAGAAAGCGGTGATGCTGCACCTTCTACGCCCATTGGCATTAATTTGCCGAATGCCGATTGGATAAGAAAAGATCATGGGAGCAAATCTGTTTCCTTAAGTAATATTATTAGCAGTTATAATATTGCAACCGCTAAGAAAGGAACTTTAGATGAATTTGGTTTGAACGATTCAGTAAAAGAACGCATCAAAAAATATGGCGCATTAGCCTCAGACTTACATACAGATATGCATGAGTGTATTGGACATGCTAGCGGACAAATTAATCCTGGTATTGAAACAACAGATAAAACCTTGAAAAATTATGCAAGCTGTTTGGAAGAAGCGCGTGCCGATTTAGTTGGACTTTATTATATCATGGATCAAAAATTAATTGACATTGGCGTAATGCCCAATATGGATGTTGCCAAAGCAGAATATGATAGTTATATGTTGAATGGTATGATGACCCAATTGACTCGTTTGAAACTTGGCGATCAAATTGAAGAAGCTCATATGCGTAACCGCCAATTGAATGCTGGATGGGCATTTGCTATGGGCAAAAAAGATTCGGTTGTTACCTTCGTAAAGCGTGATGGAAAAACCTATATACAAGTAAATGACTATGCAAAATTGCGTACTTTATTTGGTCAATTATTGCGTGAAATACAACGTATCAAAAGTGAAGGCGACTTTAAAGCGGGACAAGCTTTGGTAGAAACTTATGGCGTAAAAGTAGATAAAGTATTACACAAAGAAATTCTAGATCGCTATGCCACATTGGGTTTGAAGCCATATCGCGGATTTATACAACCTAAATTAGTTGCTATTATGAATGGCGATAAAGTAACGGATGTAAAAATAGAATACCCAACATCCTTCTTTGCGCAAATGATGGAGTATGGAAAAATGTATGGCTATTTAGGCGTAAAGAATTAATGAAGAAATGCGAATAATTGGATAAGATTATTCAACTGAATTTTATCTTTCATAGACTTCCATTAAACTTTTCATTATCTTCATATAATGAAAAAAAATCTACTGACACTTGTATTTTTTCTTTGCATTGTTTGCTCAAAGGCACAATTAATAATTGATACAACAACCTGTATTAATGGACCAAATGTTTATCTAGATACAATATATACACTTTGTGATACATTACCGCAAGGCAGTTTTAATATTTCGATAGAAAACACAAGCAATAATATTTGGCAAATAGGTAAGACTACCAAATTTGGTACAAGCAATAGTAGAGATACATCTTGTGCTATCATGACAGATAGTATAAATGCCTATCCTATCAATAATTTTTCTGCATTCAAAGTAAATGTGTTTAGTACTTCAGCATCGGGTACATGGGATAATTACAATATCAATTTTAAGTTTTGGCATAAATTTGATACCGACTCATTAATGGATGGATGTTGGTTAGAGTTCTCCGATGATAGTGGTATCACCTGGAAAAAAGTAGATTCACTTTCATTTAATCATTTTTTAAACCAATGGACTGCTTGTAATTTATACAATAACAATTTAACTACTGTAGATTTTGATACGATCCAAGGTGGTACGAATGCTTGGAGTGGAAATAGCAATGGTTGGCGCTATACTGCACTTTGGGTAAACATGTCAGTTCCAATCAAACCATCTCGCAGTGGATTTATTAATACAATCCGTTTCGTGTTCCAATCCGATAGTATTAATAACAACAAACAAGGTTGGATAATAGATGACTTTGGATATGGATGGATAGAATCGTGGGGTGCAGTCCAAGATTATTCGCTCTACAATCAATTACCTGTTTATCCCAATCCTTCTACTGGCAGTTTTACTATTTCCTATCCTTCGCATTATGTAAAAGGCAAAATAAAAGTATATGATATCCATGGTAGAAAATTAATAGACCAAGCTTTATCACCGCAACTGGATTTGAGTAAATATGCGAATGGCTTGTATTATTACAAAGCCAACTTCGATGGTAAAACATATTCAGGTGTGTTGCATAAAAACTAAATGCGATACCATTTTATTTCTGTAAACTAGAATTGTTTGTAGGCTTCTAAACATGTAATGAAATGAATAATTTTTATATGAAGCTGTATTGCGGCAACGATAGAAGTGGAAGTCCTTTTTGCTTGCTTTGAAGCAAAAAGATTGGAACGGATAGCGTGAGTGCCGCCCCAATAATACGAGTAGCATTAATTTTTTTCTAAAAATACGCTACGGTAAATTCTCACAATCAATTTAGTGAAGCCATTTTATTTAATCACGCCCAATTCTTTTCCCACCTTTGTGAATGCAGCTATCGCTTTATCTAAATCGCTACGTTCATGGCCTGCACTGATTTGTACTCGTATACGCGCATTGCCTTTCGCAACAACTGGAAAGAAAAATCCAACTACATATATTCCTTCTTCAAGCATACGTGCAGCCATCTTTTGCGCCAAAACCGCATCATACAACATGATTGGCACTATTGGGTGTATGCCAGGTTTAATATCAAAACCTGCTTGGGTAATTTGTTCTCTAAAGTAAATGGTATTTTGTTCTAGCTTATCACGCAATGCAGTTGTTTCACTTAACATATCTAATATAGCAATGGATGCACCTACTACACTTGGTGCTACCGTATTGGAAAATAAATAAGGTCTACTTTTTTGGCGTAGCATGTCTATCACTTCTTTACGACCGCTAGTAAAACCACCACTTGCTCCACCTAAAGCTTTGCCCAAAGTTCCAGTTATAATATCTACTCTACCCATCACATTACATAACTCATGTACACCTCTACCCGTTTTACCCATAAAACCACTCGAGTGCGATTCATCTATCATGACGATAGCATCATACTTATCGGCAAGGTCACAAATGATATCTAATTTTGCAATCGTACCATCCATACTAAACACACTATCTGTGGCTATCATACGGCTTCGGCAATGTTGTGTGGCTATTAATTTTTCTTCTAGCTCTTTCATATCACCATGCTTATAACGATGTCTTTCCGCTTTGCAAAGTCTTACTCCATCAATAATGGAAGCATGATTTAATTCATCTGAAATAATCGCATCTTGCTCATTCAATAAGGGTTCAAACAAACCACCATTCGCATCAAATGCTGCACAATAAAGTATAGTATCTTCTGTACCTAAGAAGGTAGAAAGTTTAGCTTCCAATTCTTTATGAATATCCTGTGTACCGCAAATAAATCGAACACTACTCATACCATAACCACGATTATCAATAGCATGATGTGCAGCTTCAATTGTTTTCGGATGTGAGGATAAACCCAAATAATTGTTTGCGCAAAAGTTCAATACGTTTTCACCATTTGCGGTAATATGTGCTGATTGTA
This sequence comes from Bacteroidota bacterium, assembly GCA_947476825.1. Classification (GTDB taxonomy): domain Bacteria; phylum Bacteroidota; class Bacteroidia; order Chitinophagales; family Chitinophagaceae; genus OLB11. The sequence continues at coordinate 63,400 of CANJRV010000001.1, forward strand.
CAGATGAAATTATTCGCTCATTTTTAAACAATCCTGCTTCTTTTATTTCTGTTATTTCACTTCCTATTCGATCTACTAATTTTTGGTTCATGATTTTTGATTTTGCGGACAAAGATAGAAGGTAATTTTGATTTGAAAATTGGATGATTTAAGATTGATGGGAATTCCAAAAATTATTCTCTATCTTTAATTTTTCAATGCATTGATGATAAAGAGAGTCCCTATATTCTTGCTTGTTTTTTTGTGTACGCTACTTAATCAAGTTGAAGCACAAAATGGACAATGGACTTGGATAAAAGGGGATAGCGTAGCCACTTTAGGGAACTACGGTGTATTGGGAGTTTCTAGTCCAATCAATGAACCACCTGCTCGCTATCATTGTATACATTGGCTCGATACGAGTGGAAATTTTTGGATATTCGGCGGTGCTTTTACAAGTGGATTTAATACGAACAATGATCTATGGCGGTATAAACCAACTACCAATGAATGGACTTGGATGAGTGGCCCACAAACAAACAATAATACTGCTGGTGTATTCGGAACGCAAGGCATTCCTTCTGTCAATAATTTTCCACCTGCAACGCAAACCACAGGTATTTCTTGGACCGATTCTTCGAACAATCTATGGTTGATGCACAAATATGGAGACCTTTGGAAATATGACATTGCAAGCAATGAATGGACTTGGGTAAAAGGTAGTGGATTACCTAACCAAGCGGCTGTCTATGGCACACAAGGAGTTTCGGACAATGCCAATACACCGGGTGCTAATAATGAAAACAAAGTTGCATGGATAGATTCTTTAAACAATCTTTGGTTATATCAAAATTCAAATGTTTGGAAATATACCATGAGCTCTAATGCATGGACTTGGATGAAGGGAAATGGAAGTTCACCAGCGGTTCCTTCTTATGGTACTAAAGGTGTTCCAGCTGCTTCAAATCAACCTTTTGCGAAAAATGGTTTTATCTATTGGCAGGATAAAAATGATAAATTCTATATGGGCTTTGCAAGCTTTAATGGTATCACTTCTACCTTATGGTTATACGATCCTGCCACCAATTTATGGACTTGGGTTAGTGGTGAACAAGGTATTGGCGTAAATAGTAATAAAAATTTTATCAGTAAATGTACAGCATCTGTGGATAGAAGTCCGGGTATTAGAATTGAATCTAGATCCGCTTATAATAACTCTGCATGTGATGGATTATTTTGGTTTCATGGAGGTAATGTTTATCAACAAGGACCTAGTAGTGATTTATGGATTTATAGTCCAAAAGAAAATACTTGGCGTTGGGTATGGGGCGATTCTACAAGTACTATTTCATCTAGTTATGGAACAAAAGGCGTTTCATCTGCTACCAATATTCCACCACCTCGACAAGGACATTGCATGTGGGGAGATAAAAAACAAGGTGTTTGGGTATTTGGCGGATTGGCAAACAATGGCATAGTTCATAATAGCAATGATTTATGGTATTATGCACCCGATACCAATTGTATTAATTTCCATCCAAACAATATAGAATTATTGGTATTACATCCTCCAATGGATACTTCATTATGTATTGGCGAAAACACCATTATGCCTGTAGATACATCTTATGAAATTACGGTGCAGCCAAACACAGGATATACGTTCAATGCGGATACAAGTATCATTACCTTCCAACCATCTACCACCACCACATATACAGTAATTGCAGATAAAAAAAATACTTGCTCTAAAACTGTATCTATTTCATTCACTATCGTCGTAAACAACTTTTTTCTTCCCCCTTTTCATGATGCTACTATTTGTGCTAATTCTACGTATTCATTACCACTCGATAGTACCTACCATTTTCAATTTACGCCATCAGCTTCAGTAACTTATACACCAGGTGATTCACTTGCTCTATTTTCACCAACAGATACAACAACGTATACGATTACTGGTACACGCTTTGAATGTAATGCGAATGACACTAGTCATTTTACCATTCGAGTTATTCCAAACCCAATTGCAGATTTTGTTATTTCCCCAACTTCAGTTTTAATCGATTCACCTACTTTACATTTAATAAATACAAGCCAATATACAACACACTATGATTGGTTTATAGGAAACAAATATTTAGGATCAAACGTTCCTATTCATTATTTGGCATCTTCTGTAGGGCAATATTGTTTCACGCTTATTGCCTATAATACGCTTGGGTGCAGTGATACGGCAATTCATTGTGGAAATGTTTTATATAACGACCATTTATTTATACCTAATTCTTTCAGTCCGAATGGGGATGGACTAAACGATGAGTTTCATATACTTGCTTATCAACTTCATTTATTACACTTTACTATTTATAATCGCTGGGGCGAAAAAGTATTTTCAGCTACAGACCCAACATTTGGCTGGGACGGAAATTACAAAGGTGAAAAAGCACCAATTTCTACTTACTATTATTTTGTGGAGTATCTAGATAAAAATGGTGAAAAACGATTAATAAAAGGTGATGTAACCTTATTGCGTTAATTATTTTCTTTCTAAAAAATAATTAATAAAAAGCATCTTTTATATGTAATAGCTCTGGCTCTTTATTTTTTTGTAGTAAAATAGAAATGACATCAAAGCGAATGTCTTTGTATTTTTTGTCGTACAAATAAATACGCGCCGCTTCAATAACGCTTTCTATTTTCCTTGCAGATATAGATTCTTCGGGCATTCCATGCAAAGTTGTTGTTCGTGTTTTTACTTCAACAAATATATAAATATCTTCTTGCTGCGCAATAATATCAATTTCTTTATGGCCTGTAGTCCAATTCTTTTCTGTAATTAAATACCCTTGTTTTTGCAAATATTCTATTGCCATTTCTTCTCCTTGATCGCCAATGTTTCTATTTCTATTCATTTTATGCTAAATTTACAGGTTTTACTTATTTATGAAAAAATTAATTCAACAATTCCCGCAACAATTGAGCGAAGCTATCGCCATTGGTAGAGCAAATAAAATCAATTTTGAAAACACCACTTTCAATCAAGTATTGCTCAGTGGCTTAGGTGGAAGTGGAATAGGTGGCACTATTGTTCAAGATTATATGAACGATAAATTGAGTATTCCATTTGCTGTAAATAAAAATTATGCTATTCCAAAAAGCGTACAAAAAAATACGCTTTTCATTGCTTGTTCTTATTCTGGTAATACCGAAGAAACTATTCAAGCTGTTCAAGAAGCCAAAAAAAGGAAAGCCATTATTGTTTGCATTACATCTGGTGGATTACTTGCAGATTTTGCTAAAAAAAATAAATATCCTTGCATACTCATTCCAGCCGGAATGCCACCACGTGCATGTTTGGGCTATTCCTTAGTTCAAATTTTATACATTCTCCATTACGCCAATCTATTAAATGCCTCATTTGAAAAAGAATTATTAAGCGCAATAGAGTTAGTTAAAAAAGAAACCAAAGCCATACAGAAGCAGGCACAAACAATCGCCTCTAAACTATTAAATAAATTAATTGCCATATATAGTGTTGTAGGTAATGAAGGTTTAGCCATTCGTTTTAGACAACAATTAAATGAAAACAGTAAAGTACTTGCTTGGCATAATATAACTCCAGAAATGACCCACAATGAAATAGTAGGTTGGAAAACAGCTCATGATGAACTTGCGATAATATTATGTAGCAATGCAAGTGATTATGAACGCAATATAGAGCGTATGCGCATTTTGAAAACCGTAATTAAAAAATATTCGAACAACATAATCGAAATAAAAACTAAAGGCGAAAATTTTTGGGAGCGCTCCTTCTATTTTATTCATCTGACCGATTGGGTATCTGTATTCCTAGCAGACTTGAATGGAGCAGATGCAATAGAAGTAAAAGTAATTGATTTCTTGAAAGGTACTATGGCGAAAAAATAATGTTGCAATTGTCAATAACAAAGTAGAAATTTGACCCCTATGAAAAATAATACTAATTCTATAGCCTTCGTTTGCGCACTCATTTTTATCACTGCCATTTTCAGAGTGATTAATGCTGAAGCACATTTGTACAATTTAGTTCCTATTGCCGCCATCGGTTTATTCAGTGGGAGTATTTTACAAAATCGCAAATGGGCTTATCTGATTCCACTTGTAGCTATATTCTTATCTGATCTTGGATTAGAATTGTTTACAAAAACACCTGGGTTTTATGGCATTTCACAATTTATCAATTATGGTGCATTGGCTTTGGTTACACTGTTAGGCACTCAATTGGTGAAACGTAAACCTTTGCAAATTGCTGGCTTTACATTAACAGGTTCCTTGATTTTCTTTTTGTTGTCTAATTTCGGTACCTTTTTACAAGGTTATTACGGATTTAGTTTTTCAGGTTTAATCACTTGCTATACGATGGCAATACCATTCTACAAATATGAAATGGCAACTACATTTTTTGTGAATAGCTTTATGGGTGATTTACTTTTCTCAACAATAGCTTTTAGTCTTTTATCTGCAATACAAACCAGAGAAAATAAAATGCAAGTCATTTAAAATTAAAATAAATTATACTAAAAAATGCGAATCGATTTTGATTCGCATTTTTTTGGCTTCAATACTATTTCGTTTTGAGATGTTTATTTCTAGTCTTATACCGATGTGAAATAATAGATAGATCATCATTATCCAATCGTCATAATACCTTCTGAGATTTCTAAAAAGCCCTTTGGTCTATTTTATACATCAAGATGATATTACAATTTCTCCAATACCACTACTATTTTATTAAAGTCAGCGGCAGCATTTATTACCTTTTTATAAGTATCATATTCTTTCTTAGCAGTAAACGTTTCATGGTATATTTCAAACACATTTACTTCCAATATATTTCCAGTTAAGGTATAATCAGATACGAATTTACAGGATTCATGGCCATCTACATTGGCTATTACATCCATCTTTAATTTGTCTACATTATTTACTTTATATCCAGATGGTATGGTCACTTTAATATTTCTAGTGTACTGATGCGCATTGGGTATTTCTAAGTCAAATTTCCTTTCTTTCTCTTGGTACATTTCTTCTTGTCTACCAATAAGTTCACCTATTTTAAACAAGTATTTATTGCCCGCTTTTTCAATATTATTAGTTGCATGTATGGTTGCACTTACACGCAAAGGCTTACCCATCATAAACGATTTGTAATCATTATTTTCATATTTAAAATTATCAATCTTCTCATCCTTTTGGCTAGTTCGCAAAACATCTTTAGTAGCTTCATCTCTTTTTTCTTTTTCTAAGAAAACAAAAATTGGCATCACATCTATTGCATTATATCCTTTGAATTCATTGGCAATTTGAATGATGGAAATATCCATCGCTGCATTGAATGTAACACTGACTTCATGATTATGGTAACTCAATTCTGGCGCCATTTCTGGAATTTTTCTATTCTCAGCACTGGCTGTTACAATATCGCCAAGCTGTAAAGTTTTACAAAAAAAACTTTGGTTACCACACCAAGTTGGTGGAATAAATGGGGTTCTATAAAATGGTTCGTTCGGCGCTAGATACTGTTTGGTTTCTGGAAAATAAAACATGCATTCTTTCAGATTATCCGCATTCACAAAATTATAATCAAACTCTTTTGTAAAGCGACTTATAGTATAGCCCATTTCGTAGGTGATGTTTTGTACAGTAAATAGTAGTGCAAATAAATTTTTTATACCGCTTTCATTAGTTACTTTATTTTTTAAAATAAAATCTATATTAGACGCATTTTCATCTGCTACATATTCTTGTTGTACGAAAGTTGTTTTTACAAAATTTTCTATCCATGCTATTTTTTCTTTGTTGCTGGTACATGCAGCAAATTCTTTATTGTCTTCAAGTAATTTCTTAACTGCCTTTTTTTCTTTATCCGTAAATTGAGAATAACTTGTATAAATGGTTTTTGCAATGCCATCCCAAGTGTAAATCCGAATACCTCTACCTTTAGCGTTTAAATTATAGGTAAACACATATTCTATTCGTGCAAAGTGTGGTAAATACGATGCATATTTTTCTTCCTCCAAGCCTATCAAATTTTCACTATGTGCTAGTACATGATTTTTTTCTTCAAACACAGAATCCTTTTCTACTTTCACTTGGTTATAACTCTTCAATTCAAAAATTAATGCAGATGGTGTAATCAGTTCAAAATTATTTTCGATTGTTGGTATTGCATCTTGCAAATACTCTGTTCCAAAAGAAGTAAATCTTTGTTCTTGAAATACTATATATTCTATTTCTGCACCTTTTTCTACACCTTCCATTGCAAATATTTTATCCATATTTCCTTGCTCATCTGTTAAGTCTTTAAAAGCATCTGCGTTTAATGCAATAACCTTACCCGAAGACGTAATCGTGCGTGCTTTAACAGATACAATGGGTTGTTCCTTGCTGTATCCAATTTTTATTTTGTTATACATTTCAATGCCCTTCTCATCATTTACACGTATTATTCTATGTATTCTTTTCATGAACATAATATCGTCCTTCCCTTTGGGAACGAGTTCCATCTGTATATCTTCTCGGATGACAATTGCACTTTCCTTCAAAAAGGACGCATTTTTGATGTTATGCAATTCTGGTTTTTCTTCCCAAGAAATATTCAACAACTGGCAATAGCCTTGCATAGAAATTAAGACAAGGGCGATACAAAATAGTTTTTTCATTATTTAATTTTTTCTAAGATAATAGATTCTTTATACGCATTATGCAGGGCTTTCACATATTGATTCCATGCAGGGAATTCTTCTGTATGTAACAACAAATCTGGAAATTCGGTATACACATTATGTTCGCAAACTAATTTTCCATTCTCCTGTTTGTAATGAATAGAAACGCCAAAATGGGCTTGCTTTATTTCTACATTTTCGGGAATATAGGTCACTTTATAATTTTCAGGAATGTTTAATATATAAGTTGACGTATTGTTTGTATTTATTTTAAAAGCATAAGGTGCCGTGCGATTTTCTTCTTTAATATCATCATTTTGAAATGACCTATCTAAATAAACATTGATATACTTTTCCTTGTCTACTTCTTTCAAATAATCCTGTATAGTATATTGTAATGCAATTTCCATTTTATCATTTGCCATTTTGTTGTCAATAGTATAATGAACCAACATCGCATTATTGCTTACTGATTTGCAAATGCCTTTTGCAAAATCTTCCTTTTCATTTTCTGTTAAATATAATAAATGGTTCGCCAAGTTGCCAGCATATAATCCCTTATAGTTTGACGTTGTTTTAATTTCAACATCATTATTATGGATATTGAATTCGCAGGTTTCGATTAAGGCATTTTCTTTACCCTTAATCACTGGAACCATTACCAATTCATATTCGGTATCGCTTTTATACAACATGGCTTGTTTGCCTTGAATATGATCTGAAGGCAAACCAAATATGCCATTCGGATCGGTGGCATCTAAAAACACATATTCACCATCCAATTTTACAGTTGCAATCATATGATTATCTGTATTCTTTAATGGCAATTCGGTATAAGTATAAGGTATTTTTCTTGTGCCTATCCAAGTTAAATAGGCAGGTATACCTACTGCGCGCAACAACGCAAATTGCAAACTACTCATGTCCTTACAATCACCATATCGTTTATTGCAAATTGCCTCTGCCTCTCTTGGTACAATACCTTCCATGCCTGCTTCAAATGCTACATAACGTACATTATGTTGTACCCAATTATAAATTCGTTTTATTTTTTCTCGTTCGCTAGTTGCTCCTTTAGTAATAGAATCTGCTACTGCTTGTATACGTGCAGATGGCTTACTATTTACAAGCTTTATATTATCAACATACCAAAGAAATAAATCCTTAGGTGTTTGGGAAACAGTATGTGTTTTACCTTTCGAAGTGTACTCATCTATTTTATACATTACATGGGGTGTAAAATACAATCTAGAAGGTGGACTATCATACGGCTTTTCTTCTTCTACATTATTTGCTATCCACGTATAGTTTGTTTCATTGCGTTTTACAACTTTGTTGAATGTATAAAAGTTTGTCGGTATGTTTTTTTCAATAAATGAAACCTTAACTTCTTCAGGAACTGTTAGCTCATAATGGACTAATTCGATAGGTAAATAATATCGAAAAGTCATAGGGTCGGTAAAGTGTACTTCCTTAGTGGCTACTGTATATTCTACATGTGCTTCGGAGCCTACAGTGAGTCCTAAAAAATTAATATTAATTTCTTTTTGATCATCATAAAATACATCTCCACCTCCACTGCTATGTGGTTCAAAATCTTTAACATCAATGGTTTTAAATTTTCCATTGCCTGTCGGATTTTTTGTATAGGCTTCCAGATGTTCTATTTCATCAAAGTAAGAATAATAAATGGCATAATTATGATAGAGCGTTATCGCCTTTTCATCATTAAATTTAAATACAATTTCATATTTAGTGCGCGTCATTGGTTCGCCATCCTTGATCATAATCTCTGTCTTCTGCGAGTACAGAGGAATGTAGGCGCTATTGGTATTGAAAGCGAAAGTGGCTTGGGTAAGAAAACAAATAATGAGGGTCAGGCTAATTCTATTCGCGTACAATTTCATTTTCTAATTATTTAAATAAAAATAAATGTATGTACTTCTAGTGTATGTTTATCATTTGTGATTCACATTTATAAAATTCAACAAGTAGTACTACAAAGTTTCTTTTAGCCATTTATAAAATTCACCTTGCCAAACCAATCCATTTTGTGGTTTTAATACCCAATGGTTTTCTTCTGGCAAATACAAAAATCTACTTTTCAGTCCTTTCAATTTTGCTGCCTGAAAAGCCTGCATACCTTGCTCTATTGGTACTCTAAAATCTTTTCCGCCTTGTATAACAAATATAGGTGCCGTCCAATTATCGACAAAATTACTTGGACTAAAATTGGTATAACTATACTGTGCATCCTTATTCTTTTTGTCCCAATAAGCGCCGCCAATATCCCAATTAGCAAACCATAATTCTTCTGTAGTACCGTACCAACTTTTCAAATCAAACAAACCATCATGCGCAATAAAAGTTTTAAATCGCCCTTCATGAATACCTGCCAACAGATATACCGAATATCCACCATAACTAGCACCTACGCAGCCTCTACGGTTATTATCTATATAAGATTCTGAAGATATATCATCAATTGCTGCCAAATAATCTCGCATAGGATTGCCGCCCCAATCTTTACTAATATCTGCATTCCATTTTGTACCCCATCCTGGCATTCCTGTTCTGTTAGGTGCTATCACAATATAACCATTACTTGCCATTAATTGAAAATTCCAACGGAAAGAATAAAATTGACTCAATGCACTTTGTGGACCTCCTTGGCAATACAACAATACTGGATATTTTTTTGTCGAATCAAAATTTGGTGGATAGATAACCCACGAAAAAAGTCTTTCGCCATTTTCCAATTCCGTGTAACGTTCTTTTACATCACACATTTGGATACCTGCATAAGCGGCATCATTTACATGCGTTAATGCACGCATAGATCCTGAACTCAAATCGACAGTATAAAGTTCTGCAGCATGATTCATATCTGTACGCGATACCACCATGGTATTTCCACTCTGATATGCAATGCCATTAATATCAAACTGCCCCATAGTTACTTGCTTAACTGTAGCACCTACTGCGGCATTGATTTCAAACAATTGTTCGGTACCATGGAATGGGGCTGTGAAATAAATTTTATCATCATCATTGCTCCAAGCAAAACCACCTACCGTTTCATCCCAATTTTGTGTAAGATTAACTTTCGTTTTAGTAGCCCAATCCATCATCCACAATTCATTTTTATCACTTTCACATCCATCAGTCTTCATACTCAACCAAGCCAATGTTTTACCATCATGGCTAAAAATAGGATTGGTGTCATAACCATTCATCCCTTCGGTAATATTCTCTGTTTTACCAGATGCGATATGGTAGCAATAAATGTCTGTATTGGTGCTCTTTGCATATTCTACACCGCTTTTCTTTTTAGTCACATACAATATCATTTGCCCATCTGGCGAAAAAATTAAATCCTCTGCACCACCATGTGGTTTTTGCGGACAATCAAATGCTTCACCTGCCATAATATCTTTTTCACGTAGTGCAAAACCTGCTACATTATCCGCAACAAACACGTGCGAATAATTACCATCTTCCCAAGTATCCCAATGACGTTGATTCAAATCATCATACACATAGGCATTTGACTTACTCAATGTTGGATACAATTCTGTTCCCTTTATGTTTTGAATTTTCACATCTCTGGTAAATATTACTTTTTTACCATCCGCCGAAATCTGAATATTATCACCATCATTATCCACTGTTGGTAAAGCCTCCTTTGGAACAGACGGTATAGACTGGGCTGTACCTCCTTGCAATGGTATTGCATAATATGTGGTTTTGATTTTATTATCAGGCATGTCAGCAATACCTACTCCATAAAATATAGTATTGCCATCCTTACTAATGCCTTGCGCAGAAACTCTTCCAAGTGACCACATTTTTTCGGGCGTTAAAAGAGATTGAGCTTGCGAATAAAATCCGTAACAAATTAAAGTAACGCAGAATAAATATTTATGCATGAGTGTAATTTTTTGAAGGCACAAAGTACAATATATTTTAAGGTAAGAAATGCTATTCAAGATTTTATTTTTTGAACTCAACTGCAACTATCTGGTAATTACGGCAAGAGGATTACATTATTAAAAAACAAATTTTTATTCTCGTAGGCTTGATTAAATTTGCGATTCAAAAAAAACACATACATGAAATATAATGAACTTTGTGCTATATCGGGTTTAAGTGGTTTATACCAATTATTATCAACCAAAAGCGATGGTGCAATCGTAAAAAATTTAGACGATAATACTACCAAATTTGTAGCCGCTCGCTCACATAATGTAACACCCTTAGATAGTATTGAAGTATTTACTGAGACAGAAAACGTGAGACTTTGGGAAGTACTAATGAGTTTCAAAAAAAATGAAGATAAAGTAAGTTCCGAGGACTTGGCATCAACCGATAATAAAAAAATAAAAAGCAACTTCGGTATTTTATTTCCAGAATATGACAAGGTAAAAGTATATACCAGTGATATGAAGAAAATAATAAAATGGTATACCATACTCAAAAAAATGGATTTGTTACAAGAACCCGAAACAGCAGGAGAAGAAATAGCAGAAGCTGAAACAGAGTCTTAAGGGAATATTAAAGTTGAATAATAAAGAAACTTTAATTTGTAATTACAAGTATTAAAATTAATTTTACCCTCAGTATTTAAATAACCTATACTCATGAATGTTCCTGCCGATTTAAAGTATACCAAAGACCACGAATGGATTCGTATTGAAAACAATATTGCCACAATTGGCATCACTGATTTTGCACAAGGCGAACTTGGCGATATAGTATTTGTCGACATTAATACTGTAGGTAAAACACTAACTCATGGCGATATTTTTGGTACGGTAGAAGCTGTGAAAACAGTTTCTGATTTATTTCTTCCAGTTAATGGCACAATACTTGAAATAAATCCAGGCCTAGATGCCTCCCCTGAAGTAGTAAACACCGATCCTTATGGTGCAGGCTGGATGGTGAAAGTACAAATGAGCAACGACGATGTTTCTACACTTATGAATGCCGATGAATACAGTGCATTGATAGGCTAAACATTTATCCAGATAATTAATATTGTCCTGCACTTTATGTGCAGGATTTTTTTATACCTATTTTTCGTTTGAAATCTCTCTTCTTATTATACCATCCTGATTTATAAAATAGACCAAAGGAGTTTTTAGAAATCATATATGGTATTATGCCGATTGAATAATGGATGGTCTGTCTATTATTTCACATCGGTATTAATTATACCGTTATAAATTGTCTTCCTTTTCAATATTTGAACGCTCTTTATCAACAGCACTGAATGTACTTATTTTACTCATTTATACATTTCAAATAAGACTAAGAATAAACGGTTATAGTGTAATGAATAATTCATTTTATCTATGTCAGAATAACGGTATACCATTTTCTAGAATAAATTTGGAATTCCATTGTCGTATTTTTTAAACCAATTTATTTGTTGCATTTATTGCAAGGACCTATTCATTTGCAAATACACTAATATATCTAATTTCTTGAGCCAAAGAACCATACCAAACAAAATTGCTGATTATACAATTATCTAGAAGTCAAAAGACTTTAAAAATTATATCAAATGAAGAATGCATAAATTCATACATGTTCTTGAAGTTCATTCTAACCAATTTATTTGTTTAAATAAGTTTACAACTAAAGTTGAATTTCATACAATTGAATTACTTAAACTACTAATTCTTCTATATTAAAAACTAAAACGTCCCTGAGTACAGGGACGTTTTAGTTTTATTCAGTATTGAAAAACTATTTCTTTTCAATTTTACTTACATGTGTTAATTTATCATCTGCGAAAATTTGTAAAGCATAAATACCGTTCGCCAATTCGCCTAAACTAATTGTCATTGGATTCATTCCTTTCTCTGATTTCAATTGTACTTGCTTGATTAAACGACCGCTCATATCTAACACTTTTATAGTAGTGGTTTGTGCTTGCGCTGCAGTTAAATCAATATTCAATATATCAGATGTAGGATTAGGGTAAATATTTACATCACTTATATCGGTTTCTTCTGTAGTAATTACTTTATTACCAGCAGTTGGTGGAGCCGTTGTAGCAGTCGTCCAAATTTTAGATGCACTCCAAGAACTTGTAACAGTACCACCACAATTACCAGAAACTTGGAATTCATATTGAGTACCTGGGGTCAAACCAGTAATTCCTTTATTAGTAGGTGTAGAAGTACTATTAATCCATGTAGGTGATGCAACTGCTTTATATCGAACTGCATAGAAAAGGTTATTAGCTCCTGCAACCCAATTTAATTTAGAAGTCGTATTTGTAATTAATGTCACAAATAAACCAGATGGAATTCCGCAAGTAGGGGCTGCTGTTGTAAAATTAACTAAAGTACCATAAGATCCTGGAGTAGTAGAGCAGAAAGATCTCATTCTAACTTGATAAGTAACACCCAAAGTTAATCCAGTAATCACTCTTGAAGAAGGCATTGGAACACTTAACGTAGGTGTTACGATAACTGTTGTCCAAGTACTAGAAGTTGAAGGTTTGTAACCAATTTCATATGACGATACTCCAGCCACCGGCGTCCAGTTAACTGTTGCTGAGGTACCAGTTATTGCTGTTATATTAATACCAGCTATAACAGGGGCAGCAGTTATAGTCAAAATTAAATTAGAAGTAATCAAACAACCAGCTGAACTAATAGAAGTCATGGTATAAGTTCCAGAAGTAGTGTAAGTAAGTCCACTGACAGACCAAGTATAAGAGCAACATTGAGAAACTGTAGAAGTTGTTGTTGTTGTTGAAATAACCAAGTTTAAAGTTTCTGTGTGAAGACAACCCGCTGCATTAAGAGATGTGCTTGTATAAGTTCCTGATGAAGTATACGTTAAACCACTTACAGACCATGTATACGAAATACATGCGCTTGCAGAAGATGAAGCTGATGTGTTTGCATTAATTGTTAAACTCAATGTCGTAGTATGCGTACAACCAGCAGCATTTAATGAAGTTTTTGTATAAGTCCCAGAAGCCGTATAGGTCAATCCACTTAATGCCCAAGTGTATGAGTTACAAGCTGTTGCAGAAACACTTGAAGTTGTAGTATTATTAATAGTCAAATTCAAAGTAGTTGTATTGGTACAACCTGCAGCATTATTTGTAGTTTTTGTATATGTACCTGTCGTAGTATAAGTTAAACCACTTAATGTCCATGTATACGAGTTACAAGCTGTTGCAGAAACACTTGAAGAAGTAGAGTTATTAATAGTAATAGTTCTAATAACTGTCTGAGTACAACCTTGATTTAGATAAGTTCTTGTATATGTTCCAGTTGAAGTATATAATACACCAACTCCGTTCACAACCCAGTTATAAGAGTTACAACCTGTAACAGAAGGTAAAGTTACTGTTGTGGCCTGATTAATAACAAGACTTAATGTCTGCGTATGTACACAACCACCAGCATTTAAATATGTAGCAGTATATATACCTCCTGTTGTATATGTAACACCGTTTACACTCCAAGTAAATGAATTACAACCAGAAATTACAGTTGTATTTGCAGAAGGTAGATTTATAGTCAAGTTTAGAATCGCTGTATTAACACATCCTGCTACCAAAGTTGTTTTAGTATAAGTGCCAGATGCGTAATAAGTAGAGCCAGTTGCTGACCACACATAAGAATTACATGCAGTAATATTACTTGTTGTAGAAGTACTATTTGTAATTGTTAAATTCAAAGTCTGCGTATTTAAGCATCCATTACTATTAAGTGATGTACAAGTATATGAACCTGAGGTCGTATAGGTCATTCCATTACAAGACCAAGTATAAGAATTACATGCTGATGCATTAGTAGTACCAGTAGTACTTGGTGCGATTGTCAAATTCAAGATCTCAGTATGTGTACAACCCTGGCTATTAATAGAAGTACAAGTGTAAGAACCTGTTGTAGTATAGGTAGCACCGTTACAAGACCAAGTGTAAGAATTACAGGCAGACGCAACACTAGTATTTGAAGTAGAAGAATTAATGGTCAGTACTAAAGTAGAGGTGTGTACACAACCAGCTGAATTAAGCGAAGTTTTAGTATATGTACCAGAACCAGTATAAGTTAAACCACTGACAGTCCAAAAATATGAATTACAGGCTGTTTCATTTTGACTTGAACTTGTACTAGAATTTATGACCAAATTCAATGTTGCAGTGTGTAAGCAACCAGCAGCATTTAAAGAAGTTTTGGTATAAGTACCAGAACTTGTATAATTCAATCCACTAGCCGACCACGTATAAGAATTACAAGATGTGATATTAGCTGTTGAAGATGTGCTTAGTTTAATTGTTAACACCAAAGTCTGTGTGTGGAGACATCCTTGACTATTTATGGATGTGCAAGTGTATGTGCCAGAAGCAGTATATGTATTTCCATTACAAGACCAAGTATACGAATCACAAGCTGATGCTGAACTTAAGCTAGCGGTTGAATTATTGATTGTCAAGACTAAAGTAGAAGTATGAACGCAACCAGCCGCATTTTGAGAAGTTTTGACATAGGTTCCTGAAGTTGTATAAGTAAGACCACTTGCAGTCCAAGTATAAGAATTACAAGCTGTTTCTGATTGACTTGAAGAAGTACTATTATTGATGGTTAAGTTCATCGTAATTGTATTCGGACAACCAGCAGTATTTAAATTGGTATAAGTATAAACACCAGAAACAGTGTATGGTGTATTCCACCAAGTGTAAGAATTACATGCAGTTGTTGCTACAGTTGATGAAGTACTTACACCTTTAATTGTTAAATTCAATGATTGTGTTTGTGGACATCCGTTAGCGTTTAAACTAGTACATGTATAAATACCACTTGCAGTATATGTTACATTATTACATGCCCACGTATAAGAATCACAAACGACTGCGGATACTATAGGAGCAGTAGTTGCAGGATTTATAGTCAAATTTAAAGACTCAGTGTGTACACAACCTGCTGCATTCATATATGTACATGTTCTAATACCAGATGTAGTATAAGTAAGTCCTGTACATGCCCAAGTATAGGATACGCAAGCAGTTACTGGTGGAGCTGTTGAAGTAGTTGTATTATTAATTACTAAATTAAGAGTCTGCGTATGCGTACAACCTTGACTATTTAATGAAGTTTTAATATACGTGCCAGAAGCTGTATAACTTAATCCAGTAGCAGACCAAATATAAGAATTACAAGCTGTAATATTTTGTGGAGCTGCTGTGGTATTTGTTTTAATAAGTAAATTTAAAGTTTCTGTATGTGTGCAGCCTGCGGCGTTTAAAGAAGTACAAGTATAAAGGCCTGATGCAGTATAGGTATTTCCATTACATGCCCATGTATAAGTCACACAGCTACCTACCGAAGTTGTATTTGCAGTTGGTTGATTAATTGTCAAATTCAAAGTAGCAGTTACAACACAACCTAAACTTAAATAAGTACGAGTATATGTTCCAGTAGCATAGTAATTTGATCCAGCTATTGGCCAGAAGTAAGAACTACAAGCAGTTACTGATTGACTAGAGGTTGTATTCACTACAGTCAATGCAAGATTACTAGTATGAAGACAACCAGCTGCATTTAAAGAAGTTTGTGTATATGAACCTGAAGTTGAATAAACTAATCCACTTGCTGACCAAGAATATGAATTACAAGCTGTAATAGACGTATTAGATGTAGTTGGAGTGTGAATTGTTAAGTTCAAGGTAGCTGTATTTACACAACCTGTAGAATTTAATGAGGTACATGTATAAGTACCAGATGTTGTATAAGCTGTGCCATTGCATGACCATGTATAAGTATCACATGCTGTTGCTGATGAACTAGATGTTGAACTATTATTAATGGTCAAGTTCAAGGTAGCTGTATTTACACAACCTGCTGCATTTATTGATGTGCAAGTCCATGTACCAGAATTGGTATAAGTAGAACCATTACAAGACCATGTATAAGTATCACATGCCGTTTCATATGTTGTATTTGCTGTGCTGCTGTTAATAGTCAAGTCTAATGTTTCTGTATGAACACAACCTGCTGCATTTATTGATGTGCAAGTCCATGTACCAGAATTGGTATAAGTAGAACCATTACAAGACCATGTATAAGTATCACATGCCGTTTCATATGTTGTATTTGCTGTGCTGCTGTTAATA
>CANJRV010000002.1 GCA_947476825.1 Bacteroidota bacterium
CCCTACTGTGTACAACAAATCAAAACTCCCTTCATGCAGCCCATAGAATATTTGCTCTCGTACTCCCCTACAGAAATAAGCCAATTCATTAGTATCTTTTTTGCAAAAAAATTTGTATTAACATCTTGTTTTTGCAATGTGGGTTAAATAATTTACCTACCACACGAACATTAATTATAAATGCCAAATTATTCAGCTAATCCGCCTATTTTTGTTTACATAAATTCATTTAATATTTTACTGGATGCCTAGCTATCACTTTGATTACACCGAATTTAATAATGAGGATGAATTAGAATATTCCTTTTCTCAATTGCTTGTTGCAGCGAAAAAGGCCACTGAATCTGCTTATGCCCCCTATTCGCATTTTAAGGTTGGGGCTGCTGTATTATTACAAAATGGAGAAACAATAGTTGGTGTCAATATAGAAAATGCCTCCTACCCTGTTGGCTTATGTGCCGAAAGAAGTGCCTTAGCTTCCGCCATTTCTCAATTTCCAGAACAAAAAATAGTGGCTATCGCTATCAGTTATGTTGCACCCTCCGGTGACAATAATAAACCTGCTTTTCCATGTGGTATGTGTCGCCAATTTATTTCAGAATGTGAAGACCGAAATGAATCGAGAATTCCACTTCTTTTAGCTGCGCAAGAAGGACAAGTTATCCTTATCCATTCTGCAAAAGATTTATTGCCATTCAGTTTTGGTGGAAATGATCTTGGCTAAAATTTTATTGCACAATCTTCAATTCGTCTATCACCCATTTTGCATCGCCTAATTTTTCTATGATAAAAAGAGTGTAACGAATGTCGACAGAAATATTTCTACATAAATTCGGATCAAATAATATATCACTCATAGTGCCTTCCCAAATTCTATCAAAATTAGTTCCTATCAATTCTCCTTTTGCATTCAAAACTGGACTTCCTGAATTGCCGCCTGTAGTATGATTACTTGCTAGAAATGCTAGTGGTACAGTCTTATGGCCATTTTGCATTATACTATATCTACCATAATCCTTCCTATTGTAAAGATCCATTAATTTTTCTGGAATTTTAAATTCTTCTACCATTGGGTTATTCTTTCGAATCGCACCATCCAAGGTGGTATTGAACGCATAGCTCATGCCATCTTGTGGTATTGCGCCTTCTACTTTGCCATAGGTCACACGTAAAGTAGAATTTGCATCGGGATAAAATTGTTTGCCTTTATTATATTCTTGCAAGGCTCGTAAGTAAATATTGTACTGGCTATTTAATTTCAACAAATTAGCTCTTACCAAAATCAAATTCGCCTTTTGAATGCTATCAAAATAATGATAGGTTTTGTAAGCAGGATCTTTTTGAATTACCGTTTTTAAATCCTCGCGATTTGTGACTTGTAGTAAAGAATTAAATTTTTCAATGGTGGAAATATAAGAATTGTAATAGATCGCGTCAATGTTTGCATCACTGCAAAAAGGCGTGGATTCCATGCCAGCGTCATACATTTTATATAATTGCTTGGTAATACTAAAGTCAGTAGCCAAGTCAATTGATTTATAAAAACTGATCATCTCGGTCTGGTACTTTTTCAAACTATCTAAACTTTGCAAAGTATCTATAGCACTAAGCATATTACTCAGTATATTTCCTTTTTTTATCAAGTCACTGCTCCAAATGGCTTCATTTATATATTCATTCCAAAGGATAGGATGTTGTTGTGTTTTATAACAAGTGGCTAAGTCTGCAATCACGTGCCCATATTGCTCGGAGTTGATTTTCTTTTCATTCACCCACTTCTGGAAACTCGCTTCTTGGGCTTTCTTTTTTGCTATCGCATCATTGATTTGTAAGCCTAATAATTCCCCTTTCCATTTTTTATAATAATTAGCGATACCTGCTTGTTTGCTGGCATATTTAATAAAAATTTCTTTATTGTCGCGCATGGCAGCATCCATAATATTTAATTTCTTTTCTCTTAACGCTATACGAATTGGATCGAGCGTATTCATCACTTCTGCTACTCCATCGCTGGTTAAATATTCTTGTGTGCGACCAGGGAAACCATATACCATAGTAAAATCTTTTTCTTTTACACCGCCAATATTCAAGGTTAATGCACGTTTTGGTTTGTACACTTGATTCTCCTTTGCATACAAAGCAGGCTTATTATTTTTATTGGCATAAATACGAAACAAACTAAAATCGCCTGTATGTCTTGGCCATGCCCAGTTGTCTGTATCTCCTCCAAATTTACCAACACCATTCGGTGGAAAACCAACCAATCGGATATCCGTAAATTTCTCGGTTAAGAAGAGATAATAGGCATTGTCGTAAAAAAAAGATTTGATTTGGGTATCATATCCTGTGGATGCTTTCATTTCTTTTTCAATGCGCGCAATGTTGGTTGTAATTTTGAAATTCTTCGCAGAGTCGGACATAAAGCCAGTTGCACCCTCTTTTACTTTATCTGTCACATCAATAATATTGACAATAAAAGTAACCGATAAACCTGGGCAAGGAAGCTCTTCTTCTTTATTGCGAGCCCAATATCCATTCGTTAAATAATCGTTTGATACGCTACTGAGTGCCGCTGCTGCTCCATAACCGCAATGATGATTGGTAAGTACAAGACCTTGTTCAGAAATCACTTCACCAGTGCAGCCACCACCGAAAATAACCACTGCATCTTTGAGGCTTCCATTTTTAACATCATAAATATCCTTTGCAGACATTTTCATACCCATGTCTTTCATCTCTTTTTCATTCATCTTCTCTAACAAAAAAGGCAACCACATTCCTTCTTTCGCGGAAAGAGAAATTGTGCATAAAAAAAGGAAGGTAAAAAATAGTTTTCGTTTCATTTGACCATTATTTTCGTGAAGTTTCAAAACTAATTGAAATGAAATGAATTGCAAATGTTTATAGAACCAAATATTAGGAATACTAAAAAAGGCTGGATAGAAGTTGTATGTGGTTCTATGTTTAGCGGCAAGACGGAGGAGTTGATTCGTAGATTGAAACGAGCACAGATTGCTAATTTAAGAGTAGAAATATTTAAACCTACTACGGACACACGTTACGACGAAAACGATATTGTTTCACATAATGCAAATCGTATTATCAGTACGCCAGTTGCTAATTCACAACAAATATTATTACTTGCACAAGAAGTGGATGTAGTTGGTATTGATGAGGCGCAATTTTTTGATAAAGAAATGCCCATGGTTGCTGAAACTTTGGCTGCTAGGGGTATACGGGTTATAGTTGCTGGATTGGATATGGATTTTCTCGGTCGACCATTTGGTCCTATGCCTGAAATTTTAGCGATGGCGGATTATATCACTAAGCTTCATGCTATCTGCATGGTTTGTGGCGACAATGCTAGTTTTAGTTATCGCAAAACAGTCTCGGATGCAACCGTATTATTAGGCGAAAAGGATGTATACGAGCCTCGATGTCGAACCTGTTTTTATTTGTAATATGGAGACATTTCAATTTCAAGCGCAAGGCAAACATTACGAATTCAAGGAGCCCATTGTGATGGGTATTTTAAATGTAACACCTGATTCATTTTACAATAAAGGAAGAAATAATAGCTTGCTACAATTGTTGGAACAAGCACATAAAATGGTAATGGAAGGTGCTACTATTTTAGATATTGGTGGCATGAGTAGTCGCCCCAATGCAACACTAATTTCGGAACAAGAAGAAATGGATCGCATTCAACCGATTATAGACATTCTTGCAAACGAGTTGCCTTCTACTCTACTCTCTGTTGACACGTTTCGAAGTAGAATTGCAGCAAATGCCATTCAAGCCGGTGTGCATTGGATCAATGATATCAGTGGTGGCGAAATGGATGATGATATGTTAGAGACTATCGGAAAATACAAAGCTCCTTACGTGTGTATGCATATGCAAGGCACACCGCAAACCATGCAAGTATCGCCAAGTTACCAAAATATAGTGCAAGAATTATTGGCATTTTTTCAAAAAAAACTGGACAGTTTTCAGCAATTGGGAATAGAAGATGTGATATTAGATGTTGGCTTTGGGTTTGGTAAAACGATTGCACATAACTATACATTATTAAATTCTCTAGACGCATTTCAACTGTTGCTCAAACCCTTATTGGTAGGCATTTCTAGAAAATCGATGGTGTATAAACCACTAAAAACAAATGCAGATGAAGCGCTTAACGGAACTACTGCTCTACACATGATTGCTTTGCAAAAAGGCGCTTCTATACTGAGAGTGCATGATGTGAAGGAAGCGGTGGAATGTGTGGAGCTTTGGAAAATGCTGAAGAAGGCATAGGTTGTAAGGCGTGAGTTGTAAGGCGTAAGGCGTAAGTTGGGAATAGTGATTCATGCTAAACAATCAATTGTAAATTCTGAATGCAGACTATCTTGGATGATGAAATCTTGCACCATGATGTCCACCGTCACCAGCTTTGATTCTAGCATGCATGTGCATGTGCGGATGATGGCGATGCGTTTGCACAACCACCACTCTTCTTGGTGATTGCCTGCAAAAGTAACAAGACGAAGCGAAGATGCTGATGCACAACAGTAAATAAAAGAGGTGATTTTTCATTTCTCGAAAATAAACCATTCCATTTAGTATAGCAAGATATTTTTTAGATTTAGATTATGCAGTCTGTGTTGGAATAAAAACGCAGCACCTATTTAGTTTTAGCGAAATTATAATTTGTAGTTCGTAAAATGTACTTTCACATTTGTACAAAAAATAATTTAAAAAAATCTCATCATGAAAAAACTTCTATTCTACTGCTTCATCCTCTTCTTTTCATTTACCACAAATATTTCTAAGGCGCAAACAGAAGTCACTTTTTATACCAGCATGGGAAATTTTGTTGCTCGTATGTATGATACCTTACAACCAATTACGGCTGGAAATTTTATCACTTTGGTGAATGCGAAATTTTATGATGGCATTATTTTTCATCGTGTGGTGCATAATTTTGTGATTCAAGGTGGAGACCCAACAGGCACCGGAAATGGTGGACCAGGGTATACTATTCCAGATGAATTTGATCCATTGGCAAGTAATGTGCAACAGGCATTAGGCATGGCAAATGCCGGACCAAATACTGGAGGAAGTCAATTCTATATTAATTTGGTAAACAATGTTTTTCTGGATCCAAATTATCCAGTTTTTGGCATTGTAATTTCTAATTTCTCAGTGGTACAAAGTATTGGACAAGTTGCAACCAATAGCGCCGACAGACCAATAACAGATGTAGTAATGGACAGCGTAAGAGTTACGCTTGCAGGACCTTTGGGTATGCGTGAAACCAACCTTCCAGCATTTCAAGTGGATATTTTTCCGAATCCAATAGTTGATAAAATGAATATTGATTTTGGACAACAATTTTCAAAGGATAATGAGTACAAAATAAAAATCAGCAATATACTTGGTGATATTGTGTATACAAATTCCTTAGACCAAAAAGTGACAAGTATTGACATCTCCGCTTGGGGCCATCAGGGAATTTATTTTGTACAAATCATAGATAAACATAACAATGTGCTGAATAAAAAAATAGTGCTGTAGCATTTATTTTTTTTCAAAAAATACACAACAGTATTCTCATAACGCACCTATCCTATCCTGATAATCAAATTGTAAATCTTCATGCAGCGTCAATAGTTCTGTCTTGATTTTTTTGATTTGGCTTTCGTAGATATTCACCATGACTTTACTTGTTTGCCAATCTAAAGGAAGAGCTTTCATTTGTTCGCAGAAATGAATAAGCAATTCAATTTTAGTGGTGACTTGGCTTGAAAATTTACTGTACTTAAAAATGAATCGTAATATTTTTCGTATCGTTTTTTTTGCGAAATAAATCGTCTGTGTATTTACATCTTCAAACAGTGCAGAAACTTCATCCTTCAAATTGTTGACATAATTTGATTCATTCGTACTTTCAAAAAGTAGATAATGTAATAACTCTTTATTTTCCTTTTTGAATTTTATCAGCTGCGTACAAACTGCCACCAATTCGGCATGAGGCATGGCTTGAATTTCTTTCTTTAAATAAGCAATAGAAGATGTTTGCATTTGCTGAAATAGATGATTAAATAATTGGGTTTAGAATTCGTTCCTACACATCAAATATATTAGATAAAATGGATTCGCTTAAAGTAAACTAAGGAATTGTCTACTGGTTGGTGTCCACCAAACGAAACCATTATTTTTGAAATGACTTTTTGTAACTTTTTTTCATCTTACCTCATAAACTTATTTTAGGACGAGACAGTTGCTAGCAATTGTCATTCGTTCTTTTGTCTTGACACAAAAGAACCAAAAAGTCAAGGCTGTGGATAGTTTAGCTAAAAAATGTTCATGCTCGACGCAAATCGTCCAAACTCACAATCCTCCTTCGTCGGTTGCTCGGACAGGGACGATTTGTTCGCCGACCATTCCATTTTTTTACGCCAAACTATCCAAGGCCATTTGCTCCTGCAAATATATATGCAACAAGTATAGATACACTTTACATAAATTTTATTGGCATGAAATAAAATACAATCGCGATATTTTTTTTGACCAAAAATTAATCCTATCGGTACTGTCCAACCAGCTCATTTCGGCTTGGATATCAACCCCTAGATGAATTTAGAATTTGTGCCTACACAATTAAAATTTTTGATAAAATGGATTTGCTTAAGGAAAGCAAGGGAATAAAAAATGGATTCAGAAAGTTAGTCTTTTAGCAGAGGCTGTATTGCGGCAACGATTGTAGCGAAAATCCTTTTTGTTGGCTCTGCAACAAAAAGATTGCAGCGAAAAGCGTGCGTGCCGCCCAAATTATTTTCATCTCATTTTTATTACCAAGTCGGTATAAATCAGAAAACTATTCTTTAATAATTTTCTTAGAAATACTGCCGCTTGCAGATTGAATAGTTAGAATATAGCACCCTTTTGCCAAAGCAGAAATATTCATGGTATTAAATCCATTTTTAGTTTCTATGGTACGCATTTTAGTTCCTTGCATGGAGTATAAAGAAATGGTAGTTGCTTGCTTATTGTTGTTCAATACAATATTCAACAGTTCATTAGATGGATTAGGGTAAATCTGCACATTCATTTGTTGGTTTATGTCCTGAATGGCAAGTGGCGCAGGGCAATTCAATGAAGTCCAATTCCATTTATTATCCAACCAAGTTAAACGTTTTTTGATATAGGTTTTAAAATTATTTATTTCTTCACTGTACGTTGTAGCCATTGGTGTTGGCTCATTGGCAACTGGTACTCCCCATATTGGCCATTGTGCAAAATTTCGATTCACTGCGGTGAAGCCACCACTAATGGTAGTCATTTTTGTAGCTACTGAATCCAACAAATGAAAGATATGGTTTGTGTCTAATGTTGTCAATCTCAAATCGCGGTAATGGCAGCTTAGTTCGCGCATGAAAAGAGTATCTTGGGATAATTTTTTAAACCAGAAAATTGGTAATTCCGTTTGTGTTCCACAATATTGTCCTAATTGATAACTCCAACCAGTATCTGTTTGTACTGTACAAGTTGCGGTATTTGCCCAAGCTAAATCCATATCCCATATTGGTCCAACTTTTAACTTTTTACTTTTATCTTTATGCAGATACATGTTGTTGCGATAAGCGTTAAAGTTTTTGGATAGCTCAGTAATAATCATATAATCTTGCATAGTAGAATTGCCTGCAAATTTTCTCCAACCAATAGTTGTGTCTTGGAAATTGCTAGCATTCATAGCTGCATCCAAACTATCCACAAAGGATTTGATATAGGCTTTTTGCACTGGTAATATGGCACTTGACTTTGGATATTCTATAAAGAAATCGGAAGTTTGACCAGTTGTTGCATAAGGTGGAGCAACGGTAGAAGTCCAATCCGCACCACCACCATCATCTAATTTAAAAATATAACCGCCAGTTAAGTTAGCTCCAGATATATCTAGATTTGTAAGTTTTGCAACATCTACACGGTTACTATCTCTTTTAACCATTTCGCCAAATAAATAAACACCTTGGTAAGTGCTGTTCAAAATCACTTCGCATAATCGCATTCTAGGTGCATAGTACCCCATTTCTGTATAGAGTTCATGAGCTAAAATATTTCTAGCAAATGATCTATCTGCATAGCTTGCCATTAATACCCAATCATTATCACCTGGCATACCTAATAAAGAGGTATCCAATGACACTTGTGATGCGCCAACCCATGTTTCCACATCGTAGGATTTTTTTGGGTAAGTACCAGCAGTTCCACCTCTTTCAGTGATGCCTATTACACCAACAAAAGCTGGTGCATCTGTAGGTGTGTTTGTTCCACTTATATTATCAACGATAGACATATCACCTTGAATCTGAGTTCCAGTAATTGTACCTGTGCTAGTGATGATCAAAATGGGTAGATTGGTTGATGTAATTTGCGCAGAAATAGAATGGACAATAAAAGTTGTCAAACAAAGCAACGCGAAGGCTGGTTTAAATAGATTCATGGGATTTAATTTGTGCGCAAGATAATTAATCTTCAGTAATTTATTGGATTCGTTATTTCCATCCTAGATGCAATTGAACATTGTCCATGAGGAAACATAAGGATTTGTATACATGCACTCAAGACATATTATTTGTCTTTATCTCTGCTCTCTTTGGCCATAAAAATTTATGCCACACAAAATTATCCGAAACGAATTAGAACATTTGTACTTAGAAAAATATATTTTCACAGATTATTTCTAAAAAAATAAGCATGGATTTTCCAACAAAATTGGGGCATAATTACACCTTTGATAAACTATTTGATTTGTCCTTATTACATACACAATTCGCTGCACATAGGCGTTTACGGGTATTTCATCATAAAGGTACACGATGTGTGAAAGAAGGTTGTACTAAGGAAGGCGTTTATTTAATTAAGGCTAAAAATACTGATGGAGGTTACCATACCGACTTGTATACTTTGGATTTTGAGTTAATGACAATCGACCATATCATCCCGAAAAGCAAAGGTGGTAAAAACACTTTAGACAATTTACAACCAATGTGTAATACCTGTAATGCACATAAAGCCGATAAAGTTTAATAGTTCCGAAATAGAAAAAAATACCCTCGTCTTATTTCAAATCTTCTATAAATGGTCGAATAATATGTTGAAGAAGTGCCGCATCATACGTTGGCAAAGGTTCAAATGAAAACGTCGAATAAGTAAGTAAAGCTTTTTCAACATCCAAGTTGTATTGCTCTTGCGCAAGAAACCATTTTTTATGTTGCAAATACTCACCCAAATATTCCTGTTCTGTTTGTCCAGGTGTTGGTATAATTATGCCGTGTTTTTTGAGTTTTACCAAATCCATAATAGTTGAGTACCCTGCCCTACTCATGATGATCTTAGATGACAAAATAATTTCTTGGAGTTCAACGCCGGATGCATAAGAAAGGATGGTAAGGTTCTCATTCTGATTTTGTATTTCTCCTGCATTTGCTTTTCCACGAATAAATATTATTCGCTTAGTTGTATTTTTCATTTGCTGCAACAAACTATTTTCCAAAATGGTTCTTTGCGGTTCTGGTCCCGACAAAACAATGGCAATATCATATTTGATGATTGGTTTGGTCATGATTTCCAATCTGGAAAGAATGCCAATGTATTGTATATTTTTTACATTCTTTGCTATCGACAAATTCCCTGAAAGCCTATTCTGTTCTGCATCTGGAACCCAACAAGTCGTAAATTGACGAATGAAGAAATGGTTGATGGTATTGACTAATTTTTGCAATACAATGGATTGTGGAACTTGAATTTGGATTTGATGCGTAATGAAAATACTTGGTATGTTTTTGGTAAATAAACCATATCGATTATCCGAAACAACGGCATCGATTTGATGTTGTTTTATTATTTTTTTTAGCCAAAAATGTTCTGTGATTATTCGTTTGATAATTTTCGGAATTTGAAAGCCAATGACAAATGGTAGTGTCCATTTTTTTGTAGAGTAATTAATATCATAACCTGCCAAATGCAAATAGGTCAAAGAAGGAAATTGTTCTTTGATCAAGGCATTGGTTTGTTCATTGCCAGCAATAAGCACGTCACAATTATTTTGGATAAAGGAAGCTATTAATGGAATGCATCTCGTAGCGTGACCCATTCCCCAATCCAGTGGTGCAATTAATATTTTTTTTTGCTTGTGCATGAAAGTGCCAAATTACCTATCTTTACGAAAATTAATTTAAAATATTTTTGATGATGCTAAAGCGAATGTTCACTCTACTTGGATTATTGTTTGTGATGACTGTAGTTGTATCTAGTTGCAAGGCAAAAAAAGGTTGTGGTTGTGGGCATAATTTAAATTATTATAAGCCGCGTAAATTTAAAAGTTGATTTGTATGTCTCGTCATCACAAAGAAAATATAAAGAACTTGAACGGCATTTATTCTGCTGAAAAGGATTTTAATACCATGCAGTTTTTTTTTGAAACAATGAATCGACAATGCGCCCAATGTGAATATTCAGAATTGATAGACCTGCAACAGTATCAAATCAAACGAAATCCTATAAAAATAAAAATGTTGCTCCAGCATAAGAAAGAAATCCCTTTTGTGTTTATTAATTGTTTAAATTAATTCGGTAACCCTATCCTTCCCCTTCCTATTTTTGTTGCATGATATTTTCGTCCACACTTATTGAGAATTGTGTCAATGAATTTTCCAAACTACCTGGCATTGGCAAGAAGTCAGCTCTAAGATTGGTTTTGCATCTGTTGAAACAAGATAAAAACAGTATTGATCAATTTGCAAACGCGATGACCAATATGAGAAATCAAATCCAATTTTGTCGTCAATGCCATAATGTTTCTGATCATGAAATCTGTAAAATCTGTACTGATTTTTCCAGAAAGAAAAAGCAAATCTGTGTAGTGGAAAGTATTCGGGATGTAATGGCAATTGAAGCAACACAACAATACAATGGCTTATATCATGTATTGGGTGGAATCATTTCTCCATTGGATGGCATTGGGCCTGAACAACTAAAAATAACTTCATTAATTGAACGCATTACACAAGAAGAAATAGAGGAAATGATTATGGCATTGAGTCCAACTTTAGAAGGCGATACCACAACTTATTACATTACTAAAAAAGCACAGCACCTTAATGTCAAGATTACAACCATTTCAAAAGGCGTTGCATTTGGCGGAGAATTAGAATATGCAGATGAATTGACTTTAGCAAGATCTATTCTAAATCGATTGCCAATTGTGGATATTATTTCGAATTAAGAGTCGGACTAGTCCAATAAAAAAACCACCCCGAGAGGTGGTTCTTTTATTATAAACAAAATAAATAACCTTAAATTCTGAAATGCGCAAAAGCCTTATTTGCTTCAGCCATACGGTGTGTATCATCTTTCTTTTTCACTGCATTACCTTCACCTTTTGAAGCTGCAATGATTTCATTTGATAATTTATCAGCCATTGTTTTACCATTACGCTCACGTGCAAAACGAACCATCCATTTTATCGTTAAAGAAATTTTTCTATCTGGACGAACTTCAGAAGGAATTTGGAAAGTAGCACCACCAATTCTGCGGCTTCTTACTTCTACGCCTGGCGTTACATTTGCCATTGCACGTTTCCAAACATCATATCCAGGTTCGTTTAAATTTTTCTCTACTTTGTCTAAAGCATCGTAGAAAATAGTAAGGGCAATACTCTTTTTACCACCCATCATCATACAGTTTACAAAACGTGTCACCAATGTATCACTAAATTTAGGATCTGGTGCTAAAGGGATTTTCTTTGCTTGTTGTTTTCTCATTTTTTGTAATTTTTATTTAAATTAAATCTAGTCCAGACTTCTTCAAGTATTACACTTTACTCTGTAAAAGATTCAACGGGGTTTACTTATTTTTTAACCTTTACGCGTTTAGTACCATATTTACTACGGCTTTGTTTACGATCTTTCACTCCTGCAGTATCCAAGCTACCACGAACGATATGATAACGTACACCCGGTAAATCTTTCACACGACCTCCACGTATCAATACGATAGAGTGTTCTTGCAAATTATGTCCTTCTCCCGGAATATAGGCGATGACTTCAATCTTATTCGTCAAACGAACTTTGGCTACTTTACGTAAAGCCGAGTTTGGTTTTTTAGGTGTAGTTGTGTACACACGAGTGCAAACACCACGACGTTGTGGACAAGCATCCAATGCACGCGACTTAGATTTAGCACGAATAATTGTTCTTCCTTTTCTTACTAGTTGTTGTATAGTAGGCATATTTAACCTTTAATTTTTGGAGTGCGAAAGTAGTTTCTTTTTTTTTGATAAACAAGATAAATAGAGAAAAAAGAATGAAATAGCCATTTATTTTTTAGATAATGGCGTAAAAGCCCATTAAATAGGCATTTTCGGTGTTGCCAATTTACTATTTTTTCTACTATATAAAAAGTAAATCACTAGCCCGATGAGCAACCAAGCAATAAATCGTATCCAAATCATATTCGTTTCTTGTGCCATTAAATAGAAACAACTCACCAATCCCAATACTGGAATTAATGAAAAATTACGACGAAAAGAAAAATAAGTAACTATAGAAATGATGATCCAAAAGGAAAGCATGGGTATTCCTTCCAAAGAAAAAAGATGAATAAAATAGGTTGGTACGAAAATGAGTATCGAGGCAATCGCAAGTAGATACAAAGCTGGCACTATATATTTTCCACTTACATACGGCACTTTAAATTTACTATTCGGCTTATCAGGCATTTGATCTAAAACTAAAATTCCGCCACAAACTAATACGAATGCGAATAAGGTGCCAATGCTCGTAATAGAAATGACAAAATCTAAACTTAAAAATAAAGCTGGAATGGCAACTAACACGCCCGTTAAAATAGTAGAAAAAGATGGCGTTCTATATTTAGGATGCATTCGTGAAAATATTTTTGGTAGCAATCCATCTCTACTCATGCTCATCCAAATACGTGGTTGCCCCATTTGAAAAATAAGTAATACACTGGCTGTAGCAATAATTGCACTAAACGAAACGATACCAGCTATCCATTTCAATCCCCTTGCTTCAAAAATAAGTGCCAATGGATCACCCACATTTAATTGCGTATACGATACCATGCCAGTTAATATCAATGCCAATACCACATATAAAATAGTACAAATGACGAGTGCATAAATCATACCTCTCGGTAAATCTTTTTGTGGGTCTTTACATTCTTCTGCAGTGGTAGATATTGCATCAAAACCAATATAGGCAAAGAATACAGCAGATACACCTTTTAAAATACCACTAAAGCCGTTTGGTGTAAACGGACTCCAATTGTCTGGATTGACATAATAAGCACCCAAGACAATAATTAAAAAAATAACAGCCAATTTGATGATAACCATCATATTACTCATGGCGCGACTTTCTTTGATTCCAACAAAAACAACTGCAGTAATCAATGTCACAATACAGAAGGCTGGTAAATCCATGATCAAATGCAAGCTTCCTAACATAGGTGCATGTACCCATGCATTATATTTTTCAACTAAGTTTATATCCATGGAAGTTAGGCTTTGACCTTTAGCCAATAAGGCACTTACTTCATTATAACCAGCATGGGAAGTGACATAATCCATCGTGAGCCACGCAGGCATATGCAAGCCAGCTTTGTCCATCAGGTTGGTAAAATAATCGCTCCATGAAATTGCAACAGCAATATTACCTATGGCGTATTCCATCAATAAGTCCCACCCGATTATCCACGCAAACAACTCACCAAATGCTACATAGGCGTAGGTATACGCACTTCCCGAAACGGGCACTGTGCTTGCGAACTCGGCATAACACAAAGCTGCAAATCCACAAGCCAATGCAGTAAAAATATATAAAAAAATAACGCCAGGACCTCCATCGAAACAAGCTTTGCCGATACTACTAAAAATTCCTGCACCTATGATTGCTGCGATGCCAAAGAAGGTTAAATCTCTTACACCCAATACCTTGTGCATGGGAATATGTTCGGCATCGCCATAACCGGATTGTGCGTCCGATAATATTTTATCAATAGATTTTTTTCTAAATAGAGAATTCATATTTTCATTTTGAAGTGCTAAATATAATAGACTTCCAGCATAAATTAGAACGCTTCATAATAAGATTAAAGCAGTTTGAATAATTATGGAATAATAATTTTGGGGGCGGCATACACGCTGTCCTTCCAATCTTTTTGTTGCAGAGCCAACAAAAAGGATTTCCACTCCATCGTTGCCGCAATACATCCACCATAAAAACCTTTTTCTCCTACCCAATTTATTGAGCCGCCTCATTTAAAATCACCTATTTTTTAACAATGACTTTTACATCAGAAATGTGTAATGTATATTTGCACCCAATATCAATTTTGTTCGCCTTATCAGCGTCCTTAAAATTACAACTATGGCTCAATTATTTAATCGAATTTCGCAAGCAGAATTGCGCGAAAAAATGTTGCAAGAAACAGAACCACGTACTACAGTTTCCTTTTACAAGTATTTCCACATCGATGACCCGCACGCATTTAGAGACGAATTATACATTCAACTTTTTGCCTTGCAAGTCTTTGGTAGAATTTATGTTGCCAAAGAGGGAATCAATGCACAGTTGAGTGTACCGCAATCTAATTTCGAAGCAATTAAAAATTATTTGTATAGTTATGAAGCATTGGATGGCATACGCTTGAATATTGCCGTTCAAGACAAATTGGATTTGAACGATCCAATCAAACAAGGAAAATCCTTTTTCGTTTTGAAAGTAAAAGTGAGAGATAAAATTGTTGCAGATGGCTTGAATGATGAAACTTTTGATGCTAGTAAAACTGGCAAATATTTAAAAGCAAAAGAATTCAATGCATTAAGCAGTGATCCCAATGTAGTGATAGTAGATATGCGCAATCATTATGAATATGAAGTTGGTCATTTTGAAAATGCAATTGAAATTCCTTCTGATACATTTAGAGAGCAATTGCCAATGGCCGCCGATATACTGAAAGACAAGAAAGAGAATCCAATTATCATGTATTGCACTGGAGGCATTCGTTGTGAAAAAGCGAGTGCTTATATGTTACACCAAGGATTTAAAAATGTGTACCATGTAGAAGGCGGAATTATTCATTATGCACAAACAGCAATTGAACAAAACTTACCTATTAAGTTTATCGGTAAAAATTTTGTGTTCGACGAACGACTTGGCGAACGCATTACACCAGATATTATTTCCAATTGTCACCAATGTGGTAAACCCGCTGATACACATACCAATTGCGCAAATGAAGCTTGCCATCTATTATTTATTCAATGCGAAAGTTGTGCGCAAGAAATGGATGGATGTTGCACCGAAGCTTGTAAAGAAACTTTTCATCTTCCAGAAGAAACACGAGCCGAATTACGCAAAGGAATAGATAAAGGGAATATGATTTTCAATAAATCAAAACAAAGATTGCGACCGAGGCTGGAAGTTAGTAGAAAGTAAAAAGTAGAAAGTAAAAAGTAGAAAGTAAAAAGTAGAAAGTAAAAAGTAAGATTGAGTAGTAGAAAGCCCCAGCCCTGAAAGGGCGATATATGAATAGCGAGGTGGCGTAGCCCCTCGAAAACAAGCCATGAAAGGGTTTAATATGAATAGCGAGGTGGCATAGCCCCTCGAACAAAGCATTTAATTGTGAAATTCAAAGCAACAGAATGAAACTACGAAACGAAAGACATTTTGTAGAACAATAAAAAAACCATTTTTTTATATAAAAACTACCTGTAAGTGAATTGAAAATCCACCGATAGCGGTTCGACATTGCAAATGTCAAATATTTATATGAAGCACATCACGAATATATGGGGCCGACTATAAATGTGATTACACAATTTAATTTATAGTCTAAAATTATTCTTTTACCACTTTTATTTTATATTCAAATTGCTCATTATAAATAACCATAAAATAAATGCCACTTGCAAAGGATGATATATTGATATTGTACTTATTTGCAAATACATGTTTTTTCTCATAAACTTTATTACCTGTAGGAGTAACGATTTGAATTGTAGCATTCGAAAATGGCTTTCCAATTCTTTCAATTTGCATTTTACCATTTGTCGGATTCGGAGATATTTGTATAAAGCTTTCTTTTGGAATTTCAGAAAAGCCAACACCACTTACTGTAACACAAACAGAAGTGTCTTTACATCCATTTTGAGTAATTATAAGTGCGTAATCACCATTTGTAGTAGCAGTATAGGACTGATTTGTTTCATTAGGAATTATAGAGAATGAAGCACAATTAACCCATTGGTATGTAGCACCAAAAGCATTGGCAGTGAGTGTAGCACCTGATTGTGTAATAGTGTTGTTAGGATTATTGATAGTGAGATTTAAAGAAATAATACTATCGCAACCGGTTGAATTTACAAGAGTGTCATAGTATGTACCACTTAAAGTGAGTGTTTGATTATTAAAGAAGTAAGAGTTGCAAGAAGTTTGATTTAAAATATTTGATGTAGGCGTATTGATAGTTAGATTTAAAGTAATGATACTATCACAACCGTTTGCATTAGCAAGTGTGTCATAGTATGTACCACTTGTCGTGAGAGATTGATTATTGAAGAAGTAGTTATTACAAGAATTAAGATTATGAACACTACCATTAATACAACCATATTTAAAGAAAAAGATATCACTTATACCAATATCGGATATATTAAATATACTAGGCGTAGGATCAAAGTCAACTGTATCTTTAAAATCTCCTACTCCATAGACTTGATTATTATTATCAAGCAAAATAGAAAATGCAGTGCTGGTGCCAATACCTGTACCAATTGTATTATATTGCTCTCCTAATTGTGTTACCCAAACAAAATCCCCCATATTATTTAATTTAAGAATAAACAAATCACTATATCCATTAGCTTGAAGATTATACACATTACTTCCTGGATCAAAATCCTCTGAACCTGAAAATAAACCC
Source organism: Bacteroidota bacterium (assembly GCA_947476825.1). Taxonomy (GTDB): domain Bacteria; phylum Bacteroidota; class Bacteroidia; order Chitinophagales; family Chitinophagaceae; genus OLB11. The sequence goes on from CANJRV010000002.1 coordinate 16,996, forward strand.
GTCAAATAAATATTAGATTGGTTATCTGTAAGAAAGTAATTATAACCTATATCTTTTATTTCTTTAACCCAAATTAAGATATTATTAGAATCATATTTTGCCAAGAACGTTCCATTTGCATTGATTGATGCTGGAAGATTGACTACTCCAGTCCCTAAATCAAAATCTATAGCTCCTAAATAATTTGAATTAGCTGTTACATAAAGATTGTCGTCTGTATCTTTTATAATTTTACATTCTCCATAATTACAACTGTTTCCATACAATTGCCCCCAAATGAAATCACCTGTATCGTTTAAATTTACTATGAAAGGATGAGGATATGTGGAACCAAGACATGTCTGACCATCTAAGTTATAAACGTTACTGCTAGGGTCAATATCTGCATTTCCAACTATTGCTCCAGATATATATATACTATTTGAATTATCAACGATAATATGGTTAATATATGCACCTCCGTCAAGTATTTTAGCCCATATGAAGTTTGCATTGCTATCCATCTTTAATATAAATGAACCCCCAAGAGAGGAAATAGTATAAATATTCGCACTTGGGTCAACGTCAACTGATCCCGAAAACCTTGCACTTAGAAAAATGTTATTGCTTGTATCGGTCGTGCAAAACTTCTTATTACCACCATAAGGAATCTCAAATTCAAAATTTTTAGCCCAGATAAAATTACCTGCAGAATCTAATTTTACTAAAAATGTATTGTCACCCCCACCCACAGACGTTAAGTTAAAAACATTCGGACTTGGGTCAACATCTACAGTGCCATGATAATCTCCAAGAATAAGCAAGTTATTATATTTATCTACAAAAATACTAGTTGCATAGTTTATATTTAATGCCCATACTAACTCTCCATTCGTATTAATTTTCTGCACAACACCAATATTGTAGGGAAAATATAATAGATTTTGTATAACTGGATCAGGATTTACATCTAATGTGCCACCTAAAGCATCAATAATATTATATACATTATCCGCTGCATCTTTTGCAGTATTACGAAGTTGTGGGTTCGTTCCACTGTAACCAATAGATTTTGCCCATAATAAGTTTGGGTATTGTGCAAAAGCAAAATTCGTTATAGTAACATAGGATATTATTAAAATTAAGATTTTCATAAGTATGTTTATCTTATGAAGGTAATAAATTAAAATGAAACAATTTTTATACTACATTACTATAATACCCTCTACTCGACTTTCTCTCAATAAACCAGGGGCCATTAAAATCCGAAAATAGCTGTTTTTAACTTGTTGATTTTCAATTTATAAAAAACACTTTAGAGAATGTTCGGCTTTCCAGAATTTCAAACAATAGATAAAAAAGGTTATGTGAAACCGTCAACACGGCATAAAGAACAACCATGCCAATTTAGAAATCCAACTACCTAATAAAGACATCTTGCATATGTAAAAAAGAAGTCTTGCATCCCAAAAAAGAAATATTCCATCCTGAAAAGAAATCTTAATTACACAATTACAAGTATTGAAACCACCGTTCAACATATCTCAAAGAACATATCGAACAGCACCTTTGAAATTTCCCACCCTTTGGAATTTGGAATTTAACTTTTGGAATTTTCGTATTTCGGGTTTTGCAATTGTTTGCTAGTAAGCGTACTCCCGTCATGACTCCAACCAGGTGCCTTAAATAAATAATTGAATTTGTCTTTCCAACTCGTATTTGGTTTGGATACATCTTGCCAAATATTTTTCCATTCATGCGTAATAATTTTGATGGGATGATATGGTTGTTCTGGATTTTTTGTAAGACCATACACAACGGTTTCTGTGTCTAACTCGGCTTGAAATGTGCTAAATAATTTGTCCCAAATGATTAAGACCATGCCCATATTTTTATCCAAATAAATAATATTGCTGGCGTGATGTACTCGATGATGAGATGGACTTACAAAAAATGTTTCAAACCAATGCGGCATTCTTCGCACATAACGAGTATGAACCAAGATGCCATAAATTTGACAAATCGCATCCATCAATAAAATATCCAAGGGTTTGAAACCGATCAATACCAAGGGAATGAAGAACCAACAGGAAACAAATGGGCGAAATACAGAGGAACGAAAACCAGTAGTTAAATTATATTCTTGTGATGAATGATGCGTTACATGCACTGCCCACAATAGACGGATGACATGCTCACTACAATGTTCAAAATAAAAACAAATATCTAATCCGATAAACAGCAATCCCCAATAGAGATAAGGATTGGTGATGGTGATGATATGGAAAGTCATGAACCAAGATAGCATCAACAGAATAAGTACCTTGAGGGATAAACCCAATGCGGTATTGGCAATATTCAACCAAAAATTAATTAAGGTTTCTCGGATGGTATAATAATGTCTGTGTTGCTTCTGACTTAAGTAAACTTCTAAAGCGATTAGGAAGGTATAGAAGGACGTAGAAATTGCCAATAGCCAATTATGATGAACATAATTTTGAAGTGCTTCTATCATTATACAGTCAGCAATTCTTTTTCCTTAATCGCACAGTGTTTATCTATTTCCACAATTTTTTTATCCGTCAATACTTGCACGCTTGCTTCCGTTTCTTTTGCTAAATCTTCACTCAAACCATCTTTCTGCAATTTCTTAATGTCTTCCATTCCATCTCTTCGAATATTACGAATCGCAACTTTTGCCAATTCACCTTCATGCATCACTTTTTTTACAAATTCCTTTCTTCTGTCTTCTGTCAATGGTGGCAAAAATAATTTGATGATGATACCATCATTTTGTGGTGTAATACCAATATTACCAGCCATAATAGACCTTTCAATTGGTGCCAACATGTTTTTTTCCCAAGGTTGAATGGTTATTGTACGAGCATCAATTACAGAAATATTTGCCACTTGCGAAATAGGCGTTGGGGAACCATAATATTCCACTGTCAAACCATCCAGCATAGTAGGTGTCGCCTTTCCAGCTCGTATTTTTAAAACCTCTGCTTCAAAATGAATAATTGCTTTTGCCATATTATTGGCAGTATCCTTAATAATATTTTCGGTGGTATCTGACATGTTTATTTTTTTTACGAAAGGCAAATTTAATATTTATAACGAAAAAAAAAATTTACAAATTTCGATGCTTCAACAGAACAAAATGCCGAAACAAACAATAATAGGAAAGGAATAGTCTTTAGGTGCAGTTGTATTGCGGCAACGATAGAGCGGAAAGCCCGTATTTCGCTGCTTTGAGCGAAAACGGACTTGGAGTGATAGCGTGTTCGCCGCCCAAATAATTCTCACAAAAAATTTTGTTTTGCCAACAAAATAAGGCATTAAAAAAAATGAGCCTATATTTACCCACAATAAAATAAACACAGATGAAAAATCTGCGACATCTTTCTTACCCAGAATTAGAAACTTTAGTAGTTGAATTGGGTGAAAAGCCATACAGAGCAAAGCAAATACAGGAATGGATTTGGAAAAAAGGGATATCCACTATTGATGATATGTCCAACTTATCTAAACCTATCAGAGAAAAATTGAAAGAAGAGTATTCTCTTTTCAAACTCTTGATTGATCATACGCAATTGAGCAATGATACGACCATTAAAAACAGATTTGTACTACATGATAAACATTTTGTAGAGGGCGTTCTAATTCCAACGGAGAATAGAGTTACAGCATGTGTATCATCTCAAGTTGGCTGTAGTTTGAGTTGCAAATTTTGTGCAACAGGCTATATGGATAGAGCCCGAAATTTAGAGTTTGACGAAATCGTAGATCAAGTCATGCATTTAAATAAACAATCAGAAGATCACTACGGGAAACATTTATCTAATATCGTTTACATGGGGATGGGCGAACCATTACTCAATTATGCCAATGTGTTAAAATCGATAGAGAAAATTACCTCACCGGAAGGAATGGGCATGTCCCCTTCTCGCATTACAGTATCTACAGCGGGTGTTTCCAAAATGATTAGAAAGCTAGCAGATGATGCAGTGAAATTTAATCTGGCGGTTTCCTTACACGCAGCCAACGATATAAAACGAAACCAGATTATGCCTATCAATGAAACCAACAATTTGAAAGTATTGATGGAGTCATTGAATTATTTTTACAAGCTAACGAAAAGTCCAATTACCTTCGAATATATTCTATTCGCTGATTTTAATGATAGCATTGAAGATGCGGATGAACTAATAAAAATTTGCAGACAAGTGCCGAGTAAGGTGAATATCATTGAATATAATCCCATCGAATTTGCCAAATTTGCAAAACCAGACGAAGCAAAAGTAGACGCCTTTATGGCTTATTTATCCAGCAATAAAGTGAATGCACGATTGCGCAGAAGTAGAGGCAAAGATATTGATGCTGCTTGCGGACAATTGGCAAATATTAATCACCCCTCAAACGCATAAACCCATGGCAAAAAAGTTTTCCAAAATTCCTTCTGATTATACGCAGGCAAAACCTGCTGAGTTCAAGAAAAAATCAGATGCAAAATCTGAAAAAAAAACCTATTCTTCATCTGCTCCTAAGGAAACAAAAAGGTTTACAAAATCGGATACAGATGCGAAACCAAAACGATATTCTAGTTTCAGCAATGAGGATGAACCTAAACGATATGGTAAACCAAATGAAGCATATGCAGCATCTAAGGACAATGAAACAAAAAGGTTTTCAAAATCAAATATAGACATTAAGCCAAAGCGATATGCTAAAGCAGAGCATGAGGATGAACCCAAACGATTTGGTAAATCAAATACGGATAAAAAACCTTATCGCGCTTCCAATGCAGAAGGAGATAAATTCCCAAAAACGGATACTAGAAGACCAAATCGTTACCCACCTAAGTCTGCTGATTCTGCTTATGAAAAAAAGCAAGATGATGGATATAGCCCTTATAAAAAAAGAACTTCTTCGTATACAAAAAATACAGAGAGACCTGTTGCTAGAGAAAATGAATATTTGCCTAAAGGTAAAAAAAGTGCAACATCCAAGCCATATTCAAAAGATGCTTATGGCGCTAGAACAGAAGCTGGTAAAGGCGATAAGCAATATTCGGCAGATGGCAAAAGGGTATTTGGACCAAACTCCGGTAAAAGAAATGCTATAGCAAAACCTAATGCAGACAAGCCAGAACATGCCTTTTACAAATCCGAATATAAAAAGCCTTCGCAAAAAGCAGCGACTGTTGAAGAAGTCAAAAAAGAGGAACAAATGCCTTTGAATAAGTTCATTTCACATTGTGGTATTTGTTCGAGAAGAGATGCTGTAGAATTGATTCAAAAAGGAAAAATCAAGGTGAATAGTTTGGTGCAAACAGAACCTGGTTATAAAGTAACGTCGGAAGATTTTGTGATGTATGAAAACAAGCGCATTGTACCGCAAAAAAATTTGGTGTATTATTTACTCAATAAACCAAAAGATTATATCACTACAACCGACGATCCGAAAGAAAGAAAAACAGTTTTAGATTTATTTAGAGCCGCAACAGAAACAAGAATTTTTCCAGTAGGCAGATTAGATAGAAATACGACTGGGCTTTTGTTGATGACAAACGATGGCGAACTCACGCAAAAACTTTCTCATCCAAAATATAATATTCGAAAAGTATATCAAGTTGTGTTGGATAAAAATTTAAGCAAACCAGATTTTGAAGCAATTGCAAATGGCATCGTTTTAGAAGATGGCAAAGCAGATGTGGATGAAATTGCTTACACCAATCCAAGCGATAAAAAAGAAATCGGTATTCAAATTCATATCGGACGAAATAGGATTGTTCGTCGCATTTTTGAAAGCCTTGGTTATGAAGTAAAAGCATTGGATCGCGTGTTATATGCAGGACTTACCAAGAAGAATTTGCCCCGTGGTAAATGGAGAGAACTAACCGAGCAAGAAGTTATTTATCTCAAACATTATAAAGGATAAAGCAAAATAAATCACAAAGCAACTCCCCTACCTCATCCATTTTTAGACCAGTATCGATTGAAATGAAATTAGACATTCTATATGAAGACGAGCAGTATATCATGGTGAATAAACCCTCTGGAATCCTCTCTATACCTGATCGACATGATGAAGTGTTGCCTTCGGTAGTAACACTTTTACGTCGACAATTTGACAATATTTTTATCGTTCATCGATTGGATAAAGACACGAGTGGATGCATTTGTTTTGCGAAAGATGAAAGTACACATAAGTACACTTCGCAACTATTTGAAAATAGACAAGTTGAAAAATTGTATGAAGGGATAGTGCATGGTACTATCACGGAAAAGCAAGGTGTTTTAGATTATGCATTAATTGAACATCCTGTTATCAAAGGTAAAATGATGGTTCACCAAAAGCATGGTAAACCTTGTAAGACGGAGTTTATGGTACTAGAAACTTTTGGTTTGTATAGTTATGTCAGATGGAATTTATTGACGGGAAGAATGCACCAAATACGCGTTCACATGCAACACTTTGGTTACCCAATTGTCTGCGATCCATTATATGGTAAAATGGAACCGGTATTTATTTCTACCTTCAAAAAGAAATATAATTTATCTAAAAGCGAAGAAGAGGAAAGACCTATTTTGAATCGATTGGCATTGCACGCATCTCAACTTACTTTTACTTCGAGCTTAGGTAAAGTTATACAAGTAAAAGCGCCATTACCAAAAGATATGTCTGCGATGTTGAATCAATGTAGGAAGTGGTTGAAGTAGTCACTTTCCTAAAAATGTAATGAAAATATTTTGGGCGGCTCTCACGCTTTTCGCTACAATCTTTTTGTTGCAGAGCCAACAAAAAGGATTTTCGCTACAATCGTTGCCGCAATGCACGAATCATGAAGAATATTTTGTGCTCCACAATTTTAGTTAAGCGGTTCTACGAAGCGTCCTCGCTTTGTAGTGGTATTCTTTTTCTTTCAGCAAACTTATCCTAAGTCAATAACAAATCTATCTCAAATATACTTTTTCGATTCGCATAATTTGTTGCACTACTATACATGTAATCAATTTCCTTATAAACAATTCCTGCTCTAACTGGGTTTTGATGTATGTATAGCAACTTCTGGTAAAAAAAATCTTGTGAAAATATTTCTTCAGGATGATTGTTATTTGTCCATATCTTAAATTTCTTATTTGCTAAGGTTTGCTTACTATAAAAATTGAACATGTGTAGAAGCCACTCCCGCCTGCTTTCGGGTGTTTCATTAATAATCTTTATGAATGATTTGCTAGTAAAGGTTTTAAAATCTCTTATAACATCACTTAGATTATTGTCTTTCGCTGTCCAAATTGTGTGCACATGGTTTGTCATTATTACAAATGCATGAACCTCAAGGTTTTTATTTTTCTTACAATAGGTAAAACTCTCAAGAAGTAAATCCTTATATATTTGCCTGCTTAATAAATCAATCCAACCTACAATAGTAAAAGTTAAATAATGTGGTGCTCCCTGATTTCTAATATGATACCCTTCGCTAAACTCATAACTCATAATGCGAATTTAAATTTTTTAATTATCATTCCGAAAAAGTTGCTGAAAGCAACAGAATAAAACTACGAAACGAAAGACGTTTCGTAGAACAATAATTTATTATTTTACTTTACATGCCTCTGGGAACTGGGTACCCACACTATTGCTATTTTGGTACTTCATAAATTCTAAACTTCTTCTGTTATTTTTAAATATAGAATTATACGCCATGATAATGCCACCGCCCAAAGTTCCAACATTATAATTGGCAATACCATTTTCAGAATTCTCAATGATTGCACCATTTTTTATTTCGCAATAACCTTGCGTATAATACCCACCACTTGTTGATATTTGTCTAAGGCTAGGGTCTGCCTCTACATAAATACCAGTCCACATAGCATCGCAACTATTGGTAAGCGTAGCACCATCTATGATTAATTTTGCACCTTTCTCTACTATTATTTTTCCATATTTGGGTAAATGAATAGTTGTAGGATTGTTTGTAGTTCCTGAAATAGTAAGCGTATGACCAGCTAATACTTTTATTGAACCTTCAATATATTTATCTCCAGTCCATGTCGTGTTTGCATTAATATTATCCGTAACGCCAGGATTATTATTGGGGATATATAAGTCACTTTGCCAAATGCCACGACCATAAGTGGCGGCTAAAAGCTTGCCATCGCAATAACTTATGCTCAGTTTGGAAACCATACAATTAGGCATGTGGTTATTCATTTTTCGCCAGCACTGGGTTGGTTTCCACCAATAATAAACACCATCATCACAGCCCGCGTATATTAAATCATCACTACCATTTTGATAAAGTAAACAATTCACTGGTAGTTCCGTAAGACCTGTACTCATATTGCTCCATGTAACCCCTGCGTCCTCACTTACCAATACTCTTTTTAAATCAGGTGCATTAGGATTCACTATGTAACCTAATGATAAAAATATTCTGTCTGCATTTAATGGGTCTACTGCAAAATCGGTTCCGATAACCCCATTATCTAAATCACTTACTACAGAGGGAGTAATATCACTAGTTCCATTTTGATTCCAATTCCAAACCGAACCATTCTTTTTTCCTTTTGTTAAAATAAAATTTGTTTTACTTCCGTTTAGTAAATTATATGCTACAGTTGCATTACTGGGTGCTACCATAAATTGTATATTATCAGTTTCACTAATTCTGGTTTGTAAATCTTGAGGTGTAGACGAAGATTGAAAATAATTTGTCCATCCGGTAGTGCTTCCGCCACCATAGCCGTCAGATGTAATGCTGGATTCAGACTCCCATGCATTTTTAATTCCCAAATCCATTCTGTCTGCTCTAAAGTGTATTGGAACAGGAGTATACCTTCCATTTTCAGGTTGATGAGTAAGACCAGAAATTGATGCGGGTGTTATAGCAAAAGGATTATGATAGAAATTCATAGGAAAACTATTTACTCCATTCCAAGAGTTAGAGTTTTTATATAGAATTCTATAGTCATTGTTTGTTGAAAACCTATCATCAAAGCTCGCTGTCAATCCATCTCCCAAACTAGCTCCTCCCCACAAATTGGTAGCTTTATTCAATACTTGAAATCCATCATGATAAGAAGCAGTTGCAATAGATCTACCTTTTATTTCTTTATCCACATCATAGGCATCGCTTATATATAATCCTTCTCCATTCAAATTAGATCTTTGACACACATTTTGTTGATTATTATTGTTATCATGCGTCTGAATATTTTGTATATTATGAGCAAATGTTTTACTGATTCCGCCATCATTTCCCCAGAAAACAATATCATCCATCCCTGGATACGACGCGTTGATATTGCTTTTATACAAGTATACTTTCCTAATATCAGCATGTATAGGATAATTAATTGTTGAACTTGAATAATCACTAATACTTTTCCAATGCCATGCATTATTGTATCGATAAATAATGTTGGCTTGAGTTCTACCCAAGTACATCACGTTAGTATTGTAACTACTTACCGATAGGTTAGTAGCACATTGATCATTAAATGTATTAATTATATTGTTTACTAATGTAGTACAAACTGTGGGTGTATTCATATCCCATTCGATAATAACATTTTCAAAAGTACCTGAATTTAAAACATACCAATTACCTTGGTTTACTATGGGTACAATAGCTATATAGAATTTTCCGTTGCCAACATACTCAATAGAATAATATTGATTGACTGTACTTCCAGTTAATTGACCATTTAATTGCGTAATTATCCCACTCATGTCATTACAATCTTTATTGATAATTTCAGTTGGGCTACCAGCAACTATAGTTCCATTAGTCAAATCAAATTGAAACTTCCAAACACCAGTAGTATACGACACTGGATCCGAATCCCAATTACTCGCCACAAAAAAAGTTCCAGACATGATGTCATTTGCATTTGCAAATTCTATATCACTTAAATTTGTAATGTCGCCAAATTGAGAACTTGCTAATGATTTAAGACCGCTCGTTAAAGGAGTCCATGTACCTGTTGAACCCAATTTCGCAAATATTTGATCTTTACTGGATAATACAACATACGGTAGTGAATTGACTAAATATGGACAAAAAACTATTTTATTTACCAGTATAAAATCTGGATCGGGCAAAGTCATTTCTTTTACCCAAGTGATTCCACCATCCATTGTATGAAATACCCCTAATCCATATTTCTTCCCGAAAAAATGCTCTCCAGCAGAAGTTGAAATATAAATTTCATCAGTGTTTAACGGATTTACTGCCATACTTTGAATAGCCATAGTACCTAACATAGTTGCGTTGTCCGTTAAATTAATCCACTTAAATCCAGTACCATTTGGCACTTGCCGCCATAAGCCACCATTTTCACTTGCCGCCAAAATATTATTTTCATTTAATGGGTCTACCCAAATATCCCTCACTACACCTATGTTTTGATAAGTTGGCATGTCAGTCTTGGGTCCAATATTTTCCCAATCACCCCTATATGCTTCCAAATTGCATACATCAGATTCTTCTTCTTGGTTTGCATCACTTTTTAATCTTGCTTTCTCTACCGCTTTTACATAAGGTTTAAATAATCCATCCGTATCTACCTTTGCCGGCATACGGGTTTTATAAAATAACCTGAATCGTTCATACCTGTTTTTTACCCCACCCTCAGCACTATCATTTGCAAAACCATTAGCAATGCTATCTGCCAAATGAAAATATTGTTCTGGGGTAGCTCCGATAGTTTGTGATAAAGAATTTAGAGCTTGTTGACTATTGCTTTGCGCACAAGAATTTAAACTATAAATTACTATTGCGATAATGCTGATAAATGAAGTAATCTGTTTCATGATATATAAATTTATTGAATAATAATTTTTTTGGTGGTTTTGTTTTTATCACTTTTTACTAATACGATATAAGTACCAGAAGCCCATGAATGTGTATCTATTTCACAGGTCTTACGCTTTTGTTTACTTATATAGATTCTTTTTCCTTCCGTAGTATATACTTCAATGCTTCTATTTTCATTTTCTTCAAACGCTACAGTTATTTTATCATCAGCAGGATTTGGATAAATGAATACTTGTTCCTCTTGCTCTATAATTTCAGGTATACCTGTTGGCCATAAATTTAATCTGTATATTAAACTAGATTCATTTAAATCTACATTCATATCCTTTTTTTTGCAATCCAGTGCATTGGTATATTGAGGAGCTGTTCCTGTTTGAATAAGCATATATCCAATATCAAATCCTGAAACTCTTTTTAATTTTTCACTAAAGCCATCATTAACATATTTATTTAAGCATCGCAATTTGTTTATTATATTTCCATTGCTGTCCAAACGTAATAGCCATATTCCACCCGTATCGTTTCCTAAGTCATGATTATCACCATAATCTCTATATACAGTGTTTAATACCCATAAATGGGTATCCAGCAAAAAAGCACCAGAGGCACTAACAGATGGCCTTGGGTCGGTTATATTGGGTACAAAGCCACCATATATCCTACTCCATATTTTATTCCCCACACTATCCAAACGCATAATCCAGCTATATCTACTTCCATACTCATTTAAATAACTATAATTGGTATCCGCACAGTCTCCGCCTTTTGTATCAATAGAACTAATGCAATAAATATCTCCATTTACACTGTCAATTATTGTTCTTAAGGGGAAAGTGGGACTATTACTATTTGGATCGCCATATCTTCTTTTCCATATAATATTTTGGCTACTGTCAATACATATAATCACCTGCCTTCCGGCCCCTGTACATCCTGCATAATCTCCATTATTTGACAAACCATACCCTGATAAAATAACCTGGTCGCTTTGATTAATTGCCATACTAAAGGCAGCATCAGATTGATCTCCTGCTAGTACTTTCATCCATTTTTTATTTAACAGGCTGTCTGCTCTTCCTAAATAAGTATTTGATACTAAGCTAGGCCCTGTATTACTGGCAAAATCGCCATTTTCTGCATAGGTTTGACCGGTGCAATAAATGCTACCGTCTTTTGCTATATCCATATCTAGTAATTCTGTAGTACTTCCACAACCCCATGTTAAACCGTGTAAAAAATTTCCATTGGTATCAATTATACATAGCCATATATTACCTACGCCACAATTCCATCCATAACTCACATCACCATCTGTGGAGACTGTTTGTCCACCTATCAATAAGCGATTACCTCCAATATACCTAATCAAAGAAAATTGATCTGCCTTGTTTCCTCCAAAACTTTTTTCCCAAATTGTATTCCAGTTTGCATCATATTTTATCAATCTGGCATTCCAATGTTCCAATGTATCGGGGTCTGTAGAGCTACTGTCTTTTATTATTCCAACTCCAAAAGCACCTCCGCCATTCGATAATTGTACAAAGTCCACTATCCTATGATAATCTGTATCACAGCGTACATGCTGTATATTAATATCCTTTGCTAACAATAGGTTACCATAAAATAAAGTCGCAAATAATATTACTATACACATTAATAAATACTTTTTCATGATGTATATATTTTGAATTAATAAATACTGATTTGTTCTGCTTGCTTAATTCCATTCCATTCATATTCGAGAATATAAATGCCTTTATTCCATTGGCTTGTAGGTATGATCAATTTATTTTGATTATACAACAACTCGGATTTGTAACATATTTTCCCTTCACTATTACATATCTTTATTTTATACTTTTTAGTTGCATCATTTAACCCATCACGCTCAATAATTATTACATCCTTTGCGGGGTTTGGATAAATTTTTAATACTTCATTTTTTTTGATAACTTCTTTGATTGAATTGGGCCAAAATCCTAGAGTGAATGATAAATAAGAAGATACACCTGCACTAACATTACTTAAAAGACAACCAAAGCTATTTAGTGGAGAATCAATTGTACCACAATGACTAGTCCAAGCCCCAATATAAATATCATTATTATACATACTACCTTTTATATATTTAGGAATATCTTCACATTGTGCACCAAGTCTTTTTCTATTTCTCACATTTCCATTTGCCGTATCAATTACTATCAGCCACAAATCACTTTTATCGCCTCCTCCCATAGATTCTCCAATTTCATTATCATCCCTACCAGATATTTGATTTAATATCCATAATTGACCATTTTTCATTACCCCTCCACCCCAATTTTCCTGCATATTACACGAAGCAAACTGGCTTGGATTATTGCCTAATGGTCCATATATCTTACTCCATTTTTTATTGCCAATACTATCTAATCTCATTACCCAAGTTAATATCGAATTCGCAATTTCTGGATTATTCAGATTTGGAGATGCATCCCACATATCACCATCCTTAGACCATCCAGCACCAATGAGATAAAAGTCATGGGTTTGACTATCTGGTATCAATACATATCCCTGCTCACCTTGTGTGCCTCCGTATTTTTTTTCCCAAATCAAATTTTGTGCTGTATCAATACATTTAATAATTGCAACAGATTGCCCATCTGCTATTGTATGCAATGTAAAATCTCCGTCATAAGATGCAGCTCCAAAAGAAATGAGTATTTGTTCTTTATCATTTACTATAATTCCGCTTGCGCTTTCTTCATCACTACCCTGAAATATTTTTACCCATTTCTTATTTAGCATAGTATCTGTTCTGATTACAAATGGATTATATAAAAAACTTGAAGCTCCGTTACCTGCAAAATCTCCAAGCGAAGCCAATGTATTGCCAAGGATATATACATTACCATCTTGCGAAACTGTTGCATCGGTTACGATGGTATAGCCTCCATAACCATATTCACTTCCATATATTTTATTCCCTGCAGTGTCCACCACCAATACCCAAATATTCCCTGTAGTAGATTGTGTATACCCATAGATAGCCAAGTCTCCGTCAGATGATAATGTATTCCCAACTATCAATAACCTATTTTCACTTATTTGTCTGATTTTTAAAAATTTATCAGCCGCACTTCCTCCCATATTTTTTTGCCAAAGAATATTATAATCCTTGTCAAATTTTATGATACAAGCTTGCACATCTCCTGCGGCATACTCGCTACCTACTGCATATATACTTCCTTTGCTGGTTGAGATAATATCATAAATTGGTCTTACTGTATCACAATATCTAGCAGTTACGCCAATGTTTTGTGCCGCCCCATTTTTATATACAAATATTAAAATGCTAAGAAAAAATAAAATCCGCATGTGCTTTTTCATTTTTTTATTTTCTCAATAATACTTATTTTAATTTTATTTAACAAAAAAAATTTGATTATATATTTTTTTATTAGCTTTTATTCTTAACTAAGCGTTCTGTATTTTATGAGCTTGTTCCTCATTATTTTTTACAAAAAATATATGCAACAGGTGTTATTTGGACCACACGCACGTCCCAACTGTAAACATCGGGATCCGTCCATGCCAGTGCGGTACCGGCTTTTCATACGATCGTTGCCACAATACACCGCTTATTAAAAATAATTCGTGCACAGCAATTTAATTTTTTTCTTCGCAGATATGCTATCTTCTCTAATCCTTCATGTGCATAAAATGTTTGTGAGTTACTCTTGATTGTCAATCAAAACCGTAGAGTCTCGAGGCGGAGACTTCTGCGGAGAAAGGAATAAAAAATGACTCTTATTGTCAAAAAAAAAAAACGATTACCCAATCCAATTTTACTTTATAAACTTACTGTATTATTTTTAAAGAATGGAAATACAAACTCGCTATCACCATCTTATTGATATTCATAATCGAACTACCTATCCTGCTGAAATAAAAATACAAGGAGATCATATTTTATCTATTCAAAAAACAGAACAAGCTTGTACAAATTATATTTTACCAGGATTTATTGATGCCCATGTGCATATAGAAAGTTCGATGTTGATACCGAGTGAGTTTGCTCGATTAGCCGTGCAACATGGTACCGTTGCAACAGTAAGCGATCCGCATGAAATTGCCAATGTATGCGGCATTGCAGGAATAAATTACATGATACATAATGCGGCTAAAGTGCCCTTCCAATTTTATTTTGGTGCACCTTCTTGCGTACCTGCTACTTCTTTTGAAACATCTGGTGCTATTATTGATTCGAATGATATTGAAACTTTATTACGTCGACAGGATATTTATTATTTAACGGAAATGATGAATTATCCAGGTGTCTTATTTCAGGATGAAGAGGTGATGAAAAAAATAGCGCTTGCAAAAAAATATAACAAACCGATAGATGGACATGCGCCTGGATTACGAGGTGAAAAAGCAAAACAATATATAGAGGTTGGTATTACGACAGACCATGAATGTGTGAGTAAAGAAGAGGCATTGGATAAATTGAAATATGGCATGCATATTCTCATTCGGGAAGGAAGTGCTGCAAAAAACTTTGATGCTTTAATCGATTTATTGCCAGAGCATAAAGATAAAATGATGTTCTGCTGCGACGATAAACATCCTGACGAATTAATGCTGCATCATATCAATCGTCATGTAAAAATGGCTCTGGACAAGCATTTGGATCTATATGATGTTTTGCAAGTCGCTTGTATGAATCCAGTACTTCATTACAAATTAGATATCGGATTATTGCGAGAAAAGGACAAAGCAGATTTTATTGTGATTGATCATATAGACTCCTTTAATATTCTAGAGACTGTCATTCATGGTGATATTGTTTATAAAGATGGTGTTGTACAAATTGAATCTATACAAGAAGAATTAATTAATCAGTTTAATTGTGAAGCCAAAACATTGGCAGATTTTGAAATTCCTTTTTCAAACAACACTACAAAAATTCCTGTGATAGAAGCTATCGATGGACAATTAATTACACGAACATTTTTTACAGATGGGATTGTACAAGAAGGGAAATTGGTTTGTGATATTGAACAAGATATTTTAAAAATAGTGGTGGTCAATCGTTACCAAAATGCGCCGATAGCAAAGGCATTTATTAAAAATTTTAATCTCAAACGAGGCGCCATTGCCAGTACGGTTGCGCATGATAGTCACAACATAATTTGTGTTGGTTCGAATGATGAGGATATGTTGGAAGCAGTCAATGCCTTGATTCATTGCCAAGGTGGAATTGTAGTGGTAAATGGTACAGACAAAACCATCATGCCCTTACCAGTTGGCGGTTTGATGAGTAATGAACCAGCGGAGAAAGTGACAGCTATGTATTCCTTATTAGACCAAAAAGCGAAAGAATTAGGAAGTACTTTACGAGCACCATTCATGACTTTATCTTTCATGGCATTGCTTGTGATACCCCAATTGAAATTGAGTGATAAAGGATTATTTGATGGTGAAAAATTTTCGTTTGTTGATATGTAGCAAATCCCAAAATCAAATTCCAAAAATCAAATCCCAAATTCCAAATTCCAAAAATCAAATCCCAAATTCCAAAGCCGAATACAAACCACTAACTACTCAATACTAACTACTCAATACTAACTATTCCCTTACAACAATATCCCCTTCAAGAATAACAAGGCTACTGAAAAATAAATAACTAACCCAGTTACATCAACCATAGTAGCTACAAAAGGAGCAGATGAAACAGCAGGATCAGCACCTAATTTTTTTAGTATCATTGGAAACATAGAACCGGTTATAGTTCCCCAAAGCACCACGCCTAATAAAGAGAATGCAACTGTACCTGCAATTGCAATAGTATGCGCTCCATAATCGTGAAATATCATATTCCAAAATACAACTCTTATAAATCCAATACAACCAAGTAAAGAGCCTAACATAAGTCCAGAAAGTATTTCTCTTCGCATCACTCTCCACCAATCGCTAATTGTAATTTCGCCTAATGCCATTGCTTGAATGATTAACGTGGAGGCTTGGGAACCTGTATTCCCACCACTGGAAATAATCAATGGAACAAACATTGCCAGTACCAAGGCTTTTGAAAGCTCATCTTGGAAATAGGTCATCGCGGTTGCAGTTAACATTTCTCCCATAAATAAAATGATAAGCCACCCTGCTCTTTTTTTCAATAATTTCAATAATGGAATTTCTAAATAGGGTTCGTCCAATGCTTCTGTACCACCCATTTTTTGAATATCTTCCGTGTGCTCTTCTTCTACTACCCATAATACGTCATCAATGGTTACAATTCCAATCAATACATTACGATCGTCCACTACTGGTAACGCCACTCGATTATTCATTTGAAAAACATTGGCAACTTCATTTTGATCATCATTTACATGAAGGGAAATAAAACGACCATCCATTAAATCCTGCACATAAGTTGAATCAGGATTAACCAATAAAAAATCACGAATACGTATATCATCCAACAACATGCCATGTTCATCAGTAACATAAATTACATCAATGGTTTCAGAGCTTTTACCATAATCTCGGATATAAGTAAGTACTTGTGCAACTGTCCAATCTGGTTCTACGTCAATATAATCAGGCGTCATCAAACGCCCTACACTCTCTTCAGGATAGCCTAATAAGGATAAAGTAATTTTTCTTTCTTCTGGATTTAATTGCTTGATTATATCTTTTACAATATTGCTTGGCAATTCACTCAACATCGCCGTTCTATCATCTGGTGGCATATCATTGAGTAATTGCACCAATTGATGAGAGGACAAGCTTTTCAATAGCACCTCTTGTATATTAATATCTAAAATCCTGAAAACAGCTAACGCTCTTTGAAAATCTAATTGATTGAAAAAACGCAAAGTATGTTCAGGCATTTCATTAATCAACTCCGCAACATCAGAAATATTCGAATCATTAATTAGCTCATGTAATTCTACTAACGCATCTAATTCGATAAGTTTTTCTACACGCTCTATTAATATCTGTACGTCTTCCATGATTTTGCTATGATGGCAAAAATAACTTTATAATTAGTAAATTTGGGCGGCATTTCTTTTTTATTTCAAATGATTTCATAAGAAAAAATAAAAAAAAGAAGAAATTCTAAAAATAACTAGAGAATATTCTTTCTCCTTCAAAAATTAATCATTACCTTTGCGTTCCCAAAAAAAATAACTAGAAATGGCTCGAATTTGTCAAGTAACCGGTAAGACTCCATTGAAAGGAAACAAAGTTTCTTTTTCAAACAAAAAAAGTATCCGTCGTTTTATGCCTAACTTACATAGCAAACGCTATTTCTTACCAGAAGAAGATAAGTGGATTACTTTAAAATTAACGGCTGATGCTATGCGCACCATTAATAAAAAAGGTTTATTCAATGTTGTTAAAGAACTTCGTTTAGCTGGTCAACATATTTAATTCCTACTAACACACATAAAATAAATAGCCATGGCAAAAAAAGGAAACAGAGTTCAGGTCATACTAGAATGTACAGAGCATAAAGACTCTAACATGCCTGGAACTAGTCGTTATATTACACAAAAAAACAA
Source organism: Bacteroidota bacterium (assembly GCA_947476825.1). Classification (GTDB taxonomy): domain Bacteria; phylum Bacteroidota; class Bacteroidia; order Chitinophagales; family Chitinophagaceae; genus OLB11. The sequence continues at coordinate 35,359 of CANJRV010000002.1, forward strand.
AAAGAATACACCAGAACGTATTGAGTTAAAGAAATTTAATCCAATTCTAAAAAAATATACAACTCACAAAGAAATTAAATAATTAAGTCATGGCAAAAGCAGCTAAAACCGCACAGAAAAAAGATTTAAAAGCCTCAGCAGATGCGAAAAACTGGACTAAAGTAATACGTGCAGTACGTAGCCCTAAGTCTGGTGCTTATACATTTAAAGAGCAAATTATTCACAAGGATAAAGTAAAAGATCACTTAGAAGGAAAATAATTCTTCTATTTCAATAGATATTAGCCACTCTCATCGAGTGGTTTTTTTTTTATACAGAATGAATACTCTAAATATTCTGTAATTATTATTCAAAATGCCAGTGAATATTAATATTGAATCAATGAATATGACTTACTAATTCAATTGGATGCTGCTTTAACACTTTGAGAATTCAATGCCTTAAACGAATACAAGCGCTTTAAATTCTTTTATCTTTCCATTCTAAATTATTACATTTGCTCCTCTAAAAAAATTTATTAAACTTGGCACTTCTCGGACATTTAATTAATCGATCACTTAGAATACGAAAATCATTTACGATTCAAACGGGTTCTCCGAGAGGTTACCAACACCAAGTGCTGACTAGATTATTAGTTAAAGCTAAAAATACACATTTTGGTAAACATTATCATTTTGATGAATTGCTAAAAAGTGACCAACTTTATACAGCCTACAAAAAAAACATTCCTTTTCACAACTACAATCAAATGTATGGTCGTTGGTGGAAGTTCTGTCATGAAGGAGAAAGCAACGTATGCTGGCCTGGCAAAGTGAAATATTTTGCATTAAGTTCTGGTACATCGGAAAGTTCGAGTAAGCATATTCCAGTTACTGACGATATGATTAAATCGGTAAAGCGTGCCGGCATGAAACAGTTCTTTAGCATGCAAAATTTCAAATTACCCTCTGGTGTTTTTGATAAAGGAATTTTAATGCTAGGTGGCACTACTTCCCTCTTCGAAAGAGGGGATTATTATGAAGGAGACATGAGCGGTATCAGTGCGAAGAATATGCCAAAATGGTTATCTTATTTGTTTTACAAACCTGGGCAAAGTATCTCAAAACGAACACGTTGGGAAGATCGAATAAAACTGATTGTGCGTAAAGCACCAACTTGGAATGTAGGTATTGTTTGTGGCGTTCCTGCTTGGGTTCAAATTGTTTTTGAAGAAATTATTAAATACCACAAGGTAAAAAACATTCATGAAATATGGCCTAACCTAGCCTTATACATTCATGGTGGCGTATCCTTTGAACCATACAGAGAAAACTTTAAAAATTTATTAGGACATCCCATTACATATATCGAAACCTATATGGCTTCAGAAGGGTCATTTGGATTTCAAGCACGCCCAAATACCAGTGGAATAAAATTAATATTAAACAATGGTATCTTTTATGAATTTGTACCATTCAATGATGAAAATTTTACAGAAGATGGCGAAATAAAGCAAGAAGCTGAATCCTATCAAATTCATGAAGTTGTAGAAAACAATAAATATGCTGTCGTACTTTCTACTTGTGCAGGTGCTTGGCGATATGTAATAGGTGATGTCGTAAAATTTACTTCTGTTAAAAACTATGAGTTTGTGATCGTTGGTCGAACTAAACAATTCCTGAGTTTATGTGGCGAACATTTAAGCATAGACAATATGAACAAAGCTATTGATGAAGTGCAAAAACAAATGAATATTAGTATCAAAGAATTCACGGTTTCTGGTTATGTACACAATGGATTATTTGCACATAAGTGGTATATCGGCATTGATGATTTGGAAGTAGATAAAGACGCTATAATGCATCATATTGATGCTACTCTTTGTAAAATAAACGATGATTATGCTGTTGAAAGAACAGCAGCCTTACCGCATATTTTTATTGAAGTTTTACCAACTTCTACCTTCATCGATTTTTTGCACGCTACAGGTAAATTTGGTGCCATGAATAAATTTCCACGTGTATTGAAAAATTCTCAACTTGAACAGTGGACAAAATTTTTAAACGCTAGAGTAGAATCCTTTACTGCATAATATTCTGTTCTAAAGTATTCTTGGCCTTATCTATTCAAATAATATAAAACACTGTCTATATTAATATCTTGGTAGAATTTCTTTTGTAAGATTTTGTTCTTATTGTAAATCATGACTTGAGGTATGCTCTTATACTCAAATAGTAATTTTGTCAAATCTGAATTATCCGCACTGACTACAAATGTTTTTGGCAAAGGAAGTAACTCAGTTTCTTTCATAAAATCTGGTAATTCGCCCATCAATTTATCGCCCGTTACAAATAAGATATTCGCATCCTTAAACTCAGGAATCCGTTTATAAAATTCCTTAGCGCTAGTCTGACAATGTCCGCAATTCGGGTTAAATAACACAAGCACTAAAGGTTTATCTTTTGCCAAGGAAGTATCAAAGTACATTTTCTCATCCCATGTAACCACATTAAATGGAACCAATTTAGCGCCAATATCCGCATCTGGCTTTTCACTTTTTTGTGTCATTAAAATAGGTTGAACTTTTTTAGCCGCTGCCTCTTGCTCTTTGGCAATACGTACTTGTTCTTCTAGATTTAGTTTTTTCTTTTTTTGTGCCATACAAAAAAGTGGAAGCAGCATAAGCGTGCATAAAATAAGTTTCTTCATTAAATTTTGGACAATTTTGAGAGTAAATAAGCATCTGCTAACACAAGATAAGTATAAGCTTCAACGATAGGCACAGCGCGAGGTAAAGCACATGTATCATGACGGCCTTGAATCTGAATTTCAATTTTTTGATGTTGAATATCTACCGTATGTTGTGTTTGAGAAATACTAGATATTGGCTTAAACGCAAGTCTGAAAACTAGGTCTTGACCATTGCTTATACCGCCTTGTATACCGCCGCTATGGTTGGTGGTTGTTGTAATTAAATTATTCTCTACAGTAAAGGCATCATTGCTTTCACTACCTTTTAAATTGGCATTGTCAAATCCATCACCAAATTCAAATCCCTTTACTGTATTGATGGACATCATGGCATTCGCAAGCATGGATTGTAGCTTCCCAAAAATTGGTTCGCCCAATCCAACTATCATGTTGCGAACTACACATTCTATAACGCCACCTAATGTATCGCCGCTTGCTTGTGTTTCTTCAATATGTTGTATCATTTTCGTGGCAGTAATATCATCAGGGCAACGAACCATATTTTTTTCAATGGCATTAAAATCGAATTGATGATAATCAGTTTCTAACAACGCAACAGAACCAATTTTACGAACAAAAGCAGTAACTTGCATGGACGAATAATTTTGCAGAAGTTGCTTGGCAATTGCGCCAGCAGCTACTAGTGGAGCAGTAATACGAATAGAACTTCGCCCCCCACCCCGTTCATCTCGAATACCATATTTTTGTTGGTTGGTATAATCGGCATGACTAGGTCTGAATACATGTTTCAAGGCATCATAATCTTTCGATTGTGCATCTTCATTTCGAATTAAAATACAAATTGGACTACCTAAAGTTATTCCTTGATAAACACCAGAAATAATGTCAACGATATCCTTTTCTTTTCTTTCTGAAGTGAATGCAGATTGATTTGTTTTTCTTTTATCGACTGCTTGTTGAATGGCATCTAAATCTATGGCTAAACCAGCAGGGCATCCATCAATGACACAACCAACATGGCTTCCATGCGATTCCCCAAATGAAGTTATTTTAAAATGTGTACCCAGTGTATTCATAGATGCAATGACGGCAAATCATAGATTAAAGTACAAGTTTACGACTAGAAATTTGTTTAAAAATCAATTTGCAACAAGTAATCTTAAATTGAATGCTAAAAGACAAAGTGTGTTTCTCTCCATTTTGGAGAACCGAATATCTACTGATCGAAAATATTCATGAAATTAATTATTCCAATTTTGGTATTAAAGAAACAGACTAAACCAAACAAGTAATGAATTGGATAATTCTTAGGTGCTTTATATTGCGGCAACGATAGTAGTGGAAATCCTTTTTGCTCGCTTTGGAGCAAAAAGATTGTAACGGATAGCGTGCGTGCCGCCCATACTGTAGCATTAATTTTTTTGCAAAAAATACGCTACAGTATTTCATCGTAGCATTAATTTTTTTTCAAAAAATACGCTACTGTATAACTCTCAAATAAACTTCGATTTGCAAAAAAAAATGCATTTGGTATTACTCCTTTCCTGTTCCCTTAAATGCATCATCCACATTCTTGAAAAGTACATTGAAAGTGGTCAAGGATCCATAAATGCGTGTGATGTATTGTTGTAGATCTACTTTATCCGCATCGGATAATATTTTATGTGCATTGATTTGTTGTTCCAATACACGTAGTCTATCTCTTACCATCACTATTTTATGAAAGAAAGTTTCTACGGGAATTTCTTTGCCTTGCATACCTTCTTCTAAAGGTTTGATTACCAAAGTGCCACCTTGCCATTTAGAAGCCAATGGAACTCGCACACTTATTTCACTTCTATCATCGAATACTTTGTGCAACATAAATTCTAGATCCGCCATATTAACTACTGAAGACGTATCTGAATTTTCGCTGGCAGATAAAATACGTAAGCCATCAAACTGTTTGCCAATGCTTTTGACTGCATTACTACTTTTAAACCAAATATTATAAAATTCAGTTCCATTATCAACAATAACGCCCTTACCAAAATTGGGATGTTCTACTCTTGAACCGATACCTAATTCCATACTTATTATTTTTTTGGCGAATATAGAAGAAAAAAGGGATTTAATAAATCTTACTCATTTTCTATTAAATCATCTTATTTCGATAAAAATTGGATTCGTCAGTACTATCTCATTTTTATTTGTAGATGTCCTTTTGACCACTTACATTTCGAATAAAAAGGTTAACTTTGGATTCTTATTTCTAAGAAACAACTACCTCAATGAAATCATTAAATACCTTTTTATTTTTATTGCTTGTTGCTTCACTACCACAAAAAAGTTTTTGCCAATTGATTGTAGTGAACAATCAAACTGCCAATCAAATGGTTGACCGATTAGTAGGTGCCGGTGTGGTTTATACTAACCCTACATTGACCTGTCCGAGTGGGGCTAGCGGCAAATTCGATAATGGACTTGCTACCACCTTATTGATTGATAGTGGAATAGTACTAACTTCAGGCAGCGCTAAAACACTTGGCGCATCCATAGGTGTTAATGCGGCTGCGAGTTCTTTCGCAGATAAAAATAACAATACAAATGGTGGCGATGCCGATTTAGCCGCCGCGGCTTCTGGTGCACTGCGTGATATGTGTAAACTAGAATTTGACTTTGTTTCCGTTGGCGATACCATTACGTTTCAATACAGGTTTGGGTCAGAAGAATATACAAATTATACTTGCTCTAATTTTAATGATATTTTCGCTTTCTTTATTTCAGGGCCAGGATTTGCAGTGCCTACTAATATTGCAAAAATACCAGGAACAAATTGCCCTGTATCTATTAATACCATTAATAGCTCTACAAGTAATCCTTGCGGAGGAATTACCTCCCCCTGCGCACCACCGAACAATGCATTATATGTCAATAACAATAGTAGCCCCAACATTTCATACGATGGAATGACTGTTTTATTGACAGCCAAAGCCCCTGTTACTGCATGTTCTACTTATCACATGAAATTCGCAATTGCAGATGTTACCGACCATGCATTGGATTCTGGTGTATTTTTAAAAGCCAACAGTTTCGTTTCTGAAGCTGCAAAAATTAGTGCTTTAAGTCAGCCCTCAGCGATTGAGGGTTGTTCATCTACCATTGTTTCTATTACAAGACCTTACCCAAAACCATATGCACAAACGGTTACGTTATCTTACTCTGGAACTGCGACAGTGGGAGTTGATTGTAATACATTGCCAATATCCGTTACGATTCCAGCGAATGATACCATTGTTACTTTCTCTATCACACCTTATTTAGATGCACTTATTGAAGGTACAGAAACAATAGTGATTACTGCTTACGGTTCCATTTGTAATAATACAATTACAGACACTGTTACCACCTACATTATTGACTATCCAATGTTCAATGTAAGTAATGATACTAGCATTTGTGTAGGCGCGACAGCAACATTAACTGCCACTTCTATTCCACTTAATTCATTGCTTACTTTTACATGGAATGCTGGAACCACTCCCAACTCTGGTACAGTAGTAACAGCAACACCCGTTACCCCTACAACCTATACTGTTACTGCACATTATCCAGGTTGTCCTGATAGAGATTCCTCGATTTTGGTTGATATATCTCCAACACCTATCGTATCCATAACCCCCACAAATATTAATTGCAGTACCATCAATACAGGTGCATTATTGGTCACAAGTAATGCAGTCGGCATTCCAACATATACATTAAATCCTGGTGGGCAAACGCAAACTTCAAGCACAGCAAATTTTATCAATTTAGCTGCTGGAAATTATACTGTTACTACCACTTCCGCTATAGGTTGTTCAACTACAACAACTGCAACAATTACACAATCAATCAACCTAACTTGGAATTCGGTTACATCTACAGTTGCTCCTTGCGGTGGTCCTGGACAAATTACTGCACTCGTTAATGGTGGTGCTCCTGTAATTAATTATACCTTGATGCCAGGTGCTATTGTAAATTCTAGTGGTATTTTTTCCAATTTAAATACCGGTAATTACACCATCACAGCGAACGATGCAAATAATTGTTCAACGGATACAAGTATAACTATTACACAATCATTAGTCGCAGCCTTCACAACTGCAAACAGCGCCCCTGTTTCTTGTTTCGGCGGAGCGAATGGCAGTATTCTTGTTGGATCAACAACACCAAATGGAATTGTCACTTATACTATTACACCAGGCGGACAATCCAATACAACAGGCCAATTTAACAACTTAAGTTTTGGAAATTATACCATTACCTTATCAGACGCAACTGGATGCACGACAACAACAACCGTAAATGTTGCACAACCAAATAGCCCATTAATACTAGGAAATCTAGTGACCACAACCGTAACTTGTTTTAATGGAAACAATGGCTCCATTTCACAACAAGCAAATGGCGGCACCGGAATTATTACCTATACGATTCAGCCGAATGGCACTTCAAACACAAGTGGTATTTTCACTAATTTAATCGCAAATACATATACCATTATTGCAACAGACGCAAACAATTGCAGTGTATCTACTACGGTTACCGTAGCTCAAGCGACTCAAGTACAAATAATCAATATTACCAATACTATTCCTTCTTGCGTTCCGGGTAATGATGCGACATTAAGTATTTTAGTTAATGGTGGTGTTCCTGCTTATACTTATTCCATTGGAACAGGTAATCAAAGCAGTAGTTTATTTTTTGCATTAGGAACAGGAACTTACACCGTATTAGTTACAGATGCGAATGGTTGTACAGCTACAGATACACATCAAATTATTGCTCCTAATCAACCAATAATTACGAATACTTCAACAACTGTTGTTAGTTGTCATGGAGGTAGCGATGGTGTGTTAACAGTCAATGCTAGTAGTAGCGTAGGAAACATGAATTATACGCTTTCGCCAGGTGGAATAACAAATACAACAGGAAGTTTTTCGGGACTCAGCATTGGCAATTATTCTATACTCGCGACCGATGCAAATGGATGTACTATTTCTACAACACTTAGTATGACCGAGCCTGTGGCACTTAGTTGGAATGCTGTGAATTTTACACCTCTTCTTTGTAACGGCAATTCAACAAGCACTATAACATCATCCGTAAGTGGTGGCAATGGCGGTTATGTATATACATTGGCTCCATTAAATCTGAATAATACGACTGGTACTTTTTCAGGTTTAAATACATTCATTTATACCATCACAGCAGTGGATAGTAAAAATTGTAGCATTAGCACAACTGTTTCTATCACGCAACCGAATGCCATTGGTTGGATGAGTGCTACACCAAACAATGTTACTTGTTATGCCGCAAATGATGGCATCATTGACGTTAGTGCTTTAGGCGGTACAGGAATACTAACTTATCAAATATTACCAGGAGCTAGCACTAATACTACAGGCAATTTTAATAACCTAATACCAGGTTTATATACTATCACAGTTAGCGACGCAAATGGGTGCACCAATACAACCACTTTACAAGTTAATCAACCTAGTTTATTACAAATTATTTCTATAAATACAACAATTCCTAGTTGTGTTCCGGGTAATAATGGAACTCTATCCATTAATTCTATAGGAGGCACCCCAAATTATACATATTCTATTGGAGGCCCTTCACAGAGCAATGCATCCTTTACTGGACTGAATGCAAATGCCTATACGATAACCGTTAGTGATGCGAATAATTGTAGTGTATCATCTACAGCAATTATTCAAGCACCAATCGCTCCTATTTGGACTAGCTTCACAACTACAAATAGCAATTGTAACGGCGCGCAAAATGGTCAAGCCACCATGCAAATCAATAATGGTATTGGTGCGGGTAGCTACACCTTGCAACCAGGTGGTTCAACCAATACGACTGGCAATTTTTCTAACTTAGGTGTTGGAAATTATACTGCTACAGCTTCAGATGCAAACAGTTGTACCGTAAGTACTATTTTTAGTATTTCTCAACCAACACCAATCACCAATACAAATTTGCAGTTGACGAATGTTACTTGTTTTGGGAATAATGATGGTATAATTTCCATTCAATGTAGTGGTGGAACTGGTGCAATTAATTATACTTTACTTCCTTCTAATTTGAATAATTTGACTGGCATATTTACCGGACTCATTGCTGGTAATTATACCGTAATTGCAAGTGATGCAAATAACTGTACAACCACAGTTTCTGCAACAATAACGCAACCTACCCCATTAACTATAACTTCAGTAACTCCAACGAATGCTGGTTGTAATCCATCAAACGATGGTTCATTGAATATTACGGCAAACGGAGGAACGCCATCTATAATGTATTCTATAGGCGGTGGATTTTCAGGATCTTCTAATTTTACAAATCTTACTGCTTCCATTTACACGATTACTGTGAAAGATGCTAAAGGCTGTACTATCACTTCTACTGTCGAAATTGGCACAACAGCAAATCCAAACATAATATCCATTCAAACTAAAGATTTGCTTTGTAATAATGACAATAACGGGCAAATACAAGTAGCAGCAACAGGAAGTTCTGCCATTGTCAACTATTTTTTAAGCCCTAACAACCGCCAATCCACTTCCGGATTTTTTGACAGTTTGGCTAGTGGAAATTATATCCTTATTGCCATGGATACAAGAGGATGTAGGGATACTAGTATTGCCAATATAATTAACCCACTTCCATTAATGATTACTAATGTTCAAATTGAAAATACAACCTGTGGGAATGAAAAAAGCGGCAAACTATATAGCAATTCAACTGGTGGAACAGGCTCTATCAACTATACACTCCAGCCTTTAGGATTCACAAATACCATCGGCACATTTTCTAATTTAAAAACGAGTAATTATACGCTAGAAGCTACTGATGCCAATGGTTGTACTACAAATACAAATGTGTATATTGGTGAAGATAAATGCTGTGAAAATATTTTTATTCCGAACGCTTTTTCACCAAATGAGGATGGCAAGAATGATGAATTTAAATTAGTCCATGCAACAGGTATTGAATTGAAAAGTTTCCTTATTTTGAACAGATGGGGCGAAATTATTTTTCAAACAGAGAGTATAGAAGATGGCTGGAATGGCAAATATAAAGGTGTAGATGCTGATGTGGATACCTATTTTTACCAAATAAAGTATACCTGCAATACGACCCAAATAAATTATTTATTAAAAGGAGATGTATTGTTGCTTAGATAAACAAAATGATCTCTTCTCATTTGAATGTCTAAAAATAAAGTCCTAATTTTCTACATGTTATTCTACTGATGTCAAAAAACTTTTCTCACCCATTTATTATTTGTAGTATTGACCCATGAATCAAATGTCATGTCGGGTTGCTTGTGCTAATGTGATGTCTGAACCCAACCATTATAGTGAATTACAAACGCAATTATTGTATAATGACGTGGTAGATTGTTTAAGTGAATCCGCAATTTGGGCGCATGTCCAACATCGCTGGGAAGGCCATACTGGTTATGTATTACGGAGCCAAATTGCGCCAGAAAATATTGGAGTAAACAATGCCTTTATTGTAGAAAATATCAAGACTTATTTATCCCAAAAATTTATTTCTATACAAATTCCAATGGGGGCATTTATTACAAATCCATCCAAAATCGAAGGGGAATTATGTAATCTTGCTACCACTATTTTTGACGAGCCTACCATCCGTAAAATTGTTTATTCTTATTTACATACCCCGTATATGTGGGGAGGCATGACGCATCAAGGAATTGATTGTTCTGGATTTTCACAAATACTATATCGTTTTTTTAATATCCCTTTATCGCATATCGCATCTGATCAAATCCTTGCCGGAACGGTGTTGGATTTTTTGGCTAATGCCAATATTGGAGATCTTGCATTTTTTGAAAATGAACAGAAAGAAATAAATCATGTTGGAATTCTATTATCACCAACAGAAATAATTCATGCCTCCGAAACGAACGGCAAAGTTGCTATTGATTCTATCGACATGCATGGTATCATAAACCGAACTTCAGGAAAAAGAACACATACTTTGCGACTCATCAAAAGACTTATTACGATTACAAAGTAGAAAGTAAAAAGTAAAAAGTGGCATTTAATTTTCGATTGCGGGATTGCCAGATTAGCTTGTCCTCAATGCAATCAATTGCAAAATTTCTTCTTCTAATTCAAACTCCCCCATTTGTTTGTATTTGTGCATGAGAGCTTCCAAATTAGAAGCAATAATATCGTAATTAGAAAGTGGCGTATAGGTATTTGCATCCGCAACTAATTTATATTTATTCAAATATACATCTACATCATTTTGTGTGTAAATATTACCAGTTACTGGATCTATATAAAATTGAATGGTAGGTACAGGTTCATTTTTTCTAAAAAAATCATGCTGGGTATCAAAATAAGCCAACATGTATTGCTGTGGCAATTGTATCGCAAAGACAGGAATATCAAGCATCTCACAGAGTGTTTGGTAAAGAATTGCCAAAGAAAAATTGTTACCGTGCCTTGTATCAATTACTTCATGCAAATAATAATAATTGATTTTACTTTCTTCTTGGTTAAACCCTTTAAATTTATACATACTATAAAAAATGCTATTGATGATAGTCACTTGTTCTAGCGGTGTTAGGTAATTATTTAATTCAAGCCAGCAACTTTGATAAATACTTTTTATTGTTTTCCGAATGGTATCTTCATCCACCTCTGGAAATCTAAACTTTGAAATTAAAATAGCACCATCCAACAAAGAAGGTTTTTCAGCCGCAAACCAACGGGCAAACCCTACTACCACATCTTGAAAATTCAGTTTATGAATAATACTTAGTACTCGTTCTTGGACTCTTTCGTCTTCTGTTGTTTCCCATAAATTTTCTAAGTTTGGAATTATATTTTTTCCATATTGAATGAGTTCTGCGGACACTGTTTGGAATATATCTGCATCTGGATCATCCAGTAAATGAAACAACGCTTTTATCTCTTTCGTATCCTTCATATTAAAAAAAAACTTATAGTTCCTAAGAAGCCGAAAATAAAACTATTTTTATTTTTCATCCTATGGAAGTTGAAATAGTTTTTCACAAAGTTAGTATTGAGTAGTGAGTAGTATTTAGTTAGAATTCAGATTTTGGAATTTGGGATTTGATTATTGGAATTTCCTTCTGGAATTGGGATTTATAAGTTTGAAATTTTGAATTAAGATTTGAATTTGCATTAGCAGTTTAGAACATATATTTGCTTCTTAAAAAATCAAATATGAGCAAGGGACCTATATCTCAATTTATAGAACATAATTATAGACACTTCAATGCAGCAGCTTTAATGGATGCAGCTAAAGGCTATGAAACACATTTGCTGGAAGATGGTAAAATGATGATAACCATTGCAGGCGCGATGAGCACTGCTGAATTAGGTATCTCCTTGGCAGAAATGATACGCCAAAATAAAGTACATATTATTTCCTGTACTGGCGCCAATTTAGAAGAAGACATCATGAATCTGGTTGCACATAGTCACTATAAACGTGTTCCTAATTACCGTGATTTAAGCCCACAAGACGAATGGGATTTATTAGAAAATCACTACAACCGCGTAACGGATACTTGCATTCCTGAAGAAGAAGCCTTTAGACGTTTACAAAAGCATATTCATCAATTGTGGAAAGAAGCAGATGATAAGGGCGAACGTTTTTTTCCGCATGAATATATGTATAAAATGTTGTTGAGTGGTGTACTTGAACAATATTATGAAATAGATCCAAAGAATAGCTGGATGCTCGCTGCAGCACAACACAATATTCCAATTGTTTGTCCAGGTTGGGAAGATAGTACGATGGGAAATATTTTTTCATCGTATATCATAAAAAATGAAATGAAAGCGAGTACCATGAAAAGTGGTATTGAATATATGGTTTGGTTGGCTGATTGGTATAGAAATAATAGTGCAGGAAAAGGAGTTGGCTTTTTTCAAATTGGTGGTGGTATTGCCGGTGATTTCCCAATTTGCGTAGTGCCAATGATGTATCAAGATTTGGAATGGCATGATGTTCCGTTCTGGAGCTACTTCTGTCAAATATCAGATTCTACTACATCCTACGGTTCATATAGTGGTGCTGTTCCAAACGAAAAAATAACTTGGGGCAAGCTAGATATCCATACGCCAAAGTTCATTGTAGAAAGTGATGCTACCATTGTGGTTCCTCTTATTTTTGCATGGATACTAGGACAATAATTTTTTTCACTTGAAAAATGAGAAACAATTAATATCCCTATCTTCCATCTTTGATTCGTATTATTTATTCCCTAAAATTGACATACGCCATTTAGCAGAAAATAAATCCATAGACTATGTTCGTTCGTTGTAAGAATATACTTAATAGAAGAGTGTTTGGATTTTTACTGTTGATATCCTTATTGACTGCCTGCCATGATGAAAAGGATTTGATACCTGTACAATCTGAAAACTTTTGTCTCCATATTCACCGTGATGATTCGGTTACTTTAGAACAACAACTTCGTCCGTATGATTCACTCATGCAAAACAAAACAGGCGCCTATGTGTTAGAAGATGGTGGCGGTTCATTGGTTACTAGAGCTTGGCTTTGCGAACATGCCGAGAAAACCATAGATGTACAGTACTTTATTTTTTCTACCGACAATGTTGGACTCATTGCTTGTGATTACCTTGTACGTGCTGCAGATCGTGGCGTAAAGGTTAGAATTCTAGTAGATGACATGATGGTGGAATCAAGTATTCATGAAATACTCATGCTGAATTCGCATAAAAACATTGATTTAAAAATTTATAATCCTGGCGTTAATTTAGGAAAAAATATTTTTCAGAAAATCAAAAAAATCGCTACTTCTTTTCGAACTGCCAATCAACGAATGCACAATAAAACATTTATAGTGGATGGAAAAGTAGCCATCACAGGTGGTCGAAATATTGCAGATGAATATTTTGATTACGATCATGAATATAATTTCCGGGATCGAGATGTATTGTTAATTGGCAAAATAGTCGGAAATATTAAACAGTCATTTGAACAATTTTGGAATGGTCATTTGAGTATCCCAGTTACCGATTTAGTATCCGAAAAGGAGAATCATTTTGAGGATACAAACCGCTTTGAACGATTACATGAATATGCTTGCAACCCCAATAATTTCTGGCCACAAGTGCAAGATCAAATCAAACACCTACATACCACATTCGATTCGATTCAACATTCAAACGGATTGATTTGGAGTGATAGCATTTATTTTGTGTCTGATACCATGGGTAAAAATAATGGAACCCATGGTTTAAGTGGCGGCGGCGTTACAACAGACGCATTAATTAATTTAGTGCAACATGCCACACATTCAATTGACATTCAAAGTCCGTATTTAATTACAACCGAAAAAAGTCTCAACTTATTTAAGGCTGCAGTACAGCGTGGTGTGCACATTAGAATCCTCACCAACAGTCTGGCTTCAACCGATAACCTCGAAGCCTTTGGTGCTTATCAACGCGTGCGAAAAAAACTACTAGAGGCAGGCGTTGCTATTTATGAATTTAAACCCAACGCAGCAGAACGAACTAAAATTGCTACAGGAGCACTGCAGAAAAAATTAAACTATGTGCCCATCTTTGGCTTGCATGCTAAATCCATGGTTGTTGACAGACATATCACGGTAATAGGCACCTTTAATCTTGATCCTAGAAGCGCCAATTTAAATACAGAATGTTTTGCACTAATCTATTCAAACACCATGGCAGAAAGAGTTTTACAAGGGATGGAAGAAGAATACAAATCGGAAAATGCATGGCACACTACCCTTCAATTTAACCCAGACGCAGAAGTAGGTAAATGGAAACGTTTTAAAACATTCACCAGAAAAGCATTACCAAAAAGTATTTTGTAAGCTAGGCATTCTGCGAAAGCTAAAAGAGTTATTCTCCATCATTCAATTATCTATTATACTCTTTTGGGCGGCACTCACGCTTTCCATTACAATCTTTTTGCTGCAGAGCCAGCAAAAAGGATTTCCATTACAATCGTTGCCGCAATGCACCCATCAAACTAAATCATTTGCACAGGTACGTCCAAGTACACCAAGCTATTTTAAAGGCACAGTGAATACCCTTTTTTTCTTAACTCTTGAACTGAATTAATTATAAAAATCGCTTGAACAAACTAAAAAAAACAAGAATATTTATATTTATAATAAAAACTCTAAGTTGATATTTTGTAAATTCAAAAATACCTCTATATTTGCACTCCCGAAGTTCTTAAAAACTAATGCGAAAGTAGCTCATTTGGTAGAGCACGACCTTGCCAAGGTCGGGGTGGCCGGTTCGAGCCCGGTCTTTCGCTCATCAAAAAATCCATTCATCGAGAATGGATTTTTTAATTTTCTTTACCAAAATACCTTGGTGGTGAAATTGGTAGACACGCAGGACTTAAAATCCTGTGGGCAGCAATGTCCGTGCGGGTTCAAGTCCCGCCTGAGGTACAAAAAATCAGAGTGAGAAACAGTGCGAAAGCGAGGTTTTAAGCTCTGATTTTTTTGTTTATGAAATTCTAGCTTTTCTTTTGCAAGAACTATTTCTTCTCTCTATTAACAAGGAATACAACAAAGTGAATTAGATCTTCTATGATTAAATTTTTAGAACTTGGTCAATATCGCGCTTCACAAAATACAACCACTAATTCCAATCGATTCTATTTGTTATTATTATTAAATATTCCCCATCTACTTTGCTTCCTCTTGCAAATATTTTTTATCCTCCTCGCTAACGGATACTTTCCAATAAATTCTTTGATAATAGGCCCATGTATTCCTATCGCAGTGAAGAATTCCAGTATTGTATTGAAATACTTGAAATAGATTTAAACATAAAAAATAGAGCAAACAAATCCCCCAAATTATTTTCAATTTTGACATTAGCATTTTTTGTAAAATAGCTAACATGGGTAACAACATTATAGGAGTTGATTGAACCAATGCCCTAGCGCTATACGAACCGCCATAACGCCAAATATGCCAAGCAATAACTATCCAAATATTAAGTAACATAAACGATCTAATACTCAGGGAGAATTTCTCTTTTCCAATAAAAAATAATCCGATAAGCATCAGCAAACAAATGGGTGTATAAAGTAACCCCCCTTTTTCTTCCCCAAAAAGTACCCTGAAATGTGGTGACAAAAAATCCCATTTGCTACCTACATCAAACACCCAATGGTTAGTGGTATATTTCCAATACATCAACTGGATACTCAGAATACAAAACATACCCAAACCAGCAAGCAAAAAATAAACCCAATTCAATTTTACAAAAGAAGAAAATTCATTTTTTGGATACCCCCATAACAATGGAATAAATAAAATAACGCCTTCAGTTGGTCTACATAACATCGCAAAGCCAATAAGGATACCTATTCCAATCGACTTTAATATAGTTTTTCTTTTATACCATGAGTCACTTAAAACTAAAATGTATACATACAATGGAAAAATCCACGCATGACTTTGGCAATTATCTACTGCAATATATTGAATCGCATTTGTGCCTAAAATGGCCAATATCAATCCAATTCCAACCGTCAAATCGTTATAATAATTAAGTAAAAATCGCCGTAAAACAATAAGTGAAATGAAAGCCCAAAATATTGCACCATAGGCAATCCCTTTTTGGTAAATGGAAGAGAACCCATCTGCTTCTCCATTAACTTTTGCTATACCATGTGCCATCAGAAAAAATGGCAATTGCAAAACCGCTACCCCTACAAAATATTTTCCTGTGTAAAACCCAGATTCATTTTTTTGGAATTGATAAAAATTGTTTTCCTCTCCTTGCAAGTGATATTTCTTTTCTATACTATCATAAAATGATAAGCCACGAATATCATGATAAATGAAAGTTGCAGGCAAATACAAATAGTACCCTAAGGCATCCCATGTTGTAACCTTAATTGGCATTTGATTATCAGAAGTAGGATAGGCATTTCTTTCATATAAACAAACAATTGCAATTAGCAAAAGTGCAAAAGTTGAAAACCTAATTCTTGATTTCATATTTATTGTTCATCTCTAAAAACTAAAATTAATCATCCTTTGTTCAAAAGTATTCATCCTTTAGTGGTTTATTTTAAATTCATATTCCAAATCTACTTAAAAATAAAAAAGTTGACCTAATTGAATTTATTTGACAACGCTATTTATTCAACAAAAAATGAAAAAAGAAATCCTAATTCAACTTATCCATTTATTTCAAGTTGTTATCTGATTCAATAAAGGCTTTCTCAATTAGCTTAGCAATTCTTAATAAAGAGAATTCAATCCAATTTATTTTAGTTATTTTTATCAATTGAATTCTAGAAAATCCAAATTAAAACTAATCATTGAACGTCCTACTAAAAATTAATTCCTCCATCAAAAACCATAAACAAAACCATGAAAAAAAATCTATTCCTTCTTTGCACCTTGGTATGTATGCTTATCAGCACTTTTGTATTTGCACAAGTTCCACAAAAATTTAATTACCAAGGTATTGCACGCGATGCGAAGGGTACTCCCCTAGTAAAGCAAAAAATGACTTTGAAATTATCTGTTTTAGCCACATCCGATGCAACATTTGCAGAATACGAAGAAATACAAATGGTAACTACCAATGAGTTTGGATTATATACTTTGCAAATTGGCAACGGCACACCAGTATCTGGTGAAATGAAATCCGTAAAATGGGAGACTGGCAATAAATATATTAAAGTGGCTATCGATCCAAATGGCGCTAACAATTTTGTAGAGGCTGGTACTTCCCAATTACTTTCTGTTCCGTATGCATTATATGCAGATAAAGCTGGATCATCCACGAATGCAACGCATGGTGAAACACGCACTGGTGCAGTAAGTTCGAATGCAGCACATGTTGGAGGGGATGCAAATTATATTACGAAATTTACGGCATTAAATACGATTGGCAAATCAATACTTTACGACAATGGAAGTGCTATTGGTATAGGAACAACAAGTCCAGTTGCAGGTACTAAAATCCATATTTATGATACGAATGCTGGGATTACAGAAATGAGAATTCAACATACGAAACCAACTCTTGGCGGTGCTTCACGCCTTTCTTTTTTCAATGACGCAAACACAGCCTTCACAGCTACTGCTAATTATGCGGTGATGAATAAACAAGCAACTAATAATACGGGTATAGTAGGTCCAGGTTTTGCCAATTCAAAATTATTCGGATTTAACAATAGCCAAGGTAGTCTACTTTTTTCAACGGGTGGTAATATTGGATTTGGTTATTATAATCAATCGAATTCTACAGTTACTACAAGATTATTTATTGATAGTACTTCAGGTAATGTGGGACTTGGTAATACAAGCCCAGGTGCAAAGCTAGAGGTAACAGGACAAGTTAAAATTACTGGTGGCACGCCAGGAGCTGGAAAGGTATTAACTAGTGATGCGACAGGATTAGCTTCTTGGACTGCATTAGCAAGTGGACCTACTGGTCCTGCTGGCGCAACGGGTGCAACAGGTGCGCAAGGGCCTATTGGATTAACAGGTCCTGCGGGTGCTGCAGGTGCTACTGGACCTCAAGGCGTTCAAGGTGCTGCAGGAGCTAATGGTGCACAAGGAATACAAGGCCCAGCTGGAGCAAATGGAGCACAAGGAGTTCAAGGCCCTGCGGGTGCTAATGGTGCTCAAGGATTACAAGGTCCAGCTGGAACACCTGGTGTGCCTGGTTCTAATGGAGCCGCAGGTGCTACAGGGGCAACAGGCCCTACAGGTGCTGCTGGAACTTCTGCTTACACTGCTGGAGCTGGTATTAGTATTGCTGGTTCTGTTATCTCTGCAACTGGCGGCGGTGGCGGAGTTAGCGGTAGTGGTACTACAAACTATCTAAGTAAATTCACAAGTGCAAGCGCAATTGGTAATAGCAGTATACAAGACAATGGAACTAACCTTGGTATTGGTGGTGCACCGAATGCCATAGAAAAATTAAACATCCCAATGTCTACTGGCACTGGTGCATTAAGCATTGACAAAACAAATACAACTGCTGGCTCTTACGCAACTCGCTTTACGCAAACAGGCACTAATGGACAAAAAGTGTATATGAATTACAATGGTACGTTTACAGCAGGGGCCTTCTCTGCACCAAGTCCAGCTATTGCTGTTTATACTACAGGAGCAAATCTTGGTATTTATTCCATTACATCTGGAAATGGTGCTGGAACTGCAATGAATGGCGAAAGCACTATATGGACAGGAGGTCGTTTTCGTACAAAAGATTCAACGAATCTAGGTGCTTCTGGGCTTGTTGGTATTACTGAATCGAAAAGGAATAATGTAGGCGCCATCATAGGACTTAATACCGCTACAAATACAGACTCAACCCATGTTGGCGTGTATGGAACCTACAATGAAACCGCATATGGCGTTGGTGTCATGGGTCTTGGTGCTGGTGCATCAACTTTAACTTCTACTACAAATGATATAGGTGTTTACGGTAGTGCAGATACTTATGGAATGTTTGGGTTAAGTGATGCTGGCGTAGGCGTATATGGATATGTGAATAATACTACAACTGGTTATGGTGTGGTTTCAGATGGTAATTTCTATGCATTTGGTGATACTTACGCAACCGGTACTAAATCGGCAGTGGTACCAACTAGCCAAGGAAATAAATTAGTATATTGTAGTGAAAGCCCTGAAATTTGGTTTGAAGATTTTGGCAATGGTACATTAGCACAAGGAGAAACAGACATTCAACTTGATCCATTATTTTTAGAAATGGTAAAAATAAATGAAGACCATCCAATGGTTGTAACCGTTACACCACTTGGCAATTGCAATGGTTTATATGTAGAGCCTGGTACAACTGGATTCAAAGTTAAAGAATTAAATAACGGAACCAGCAATGTGAAATTTAGTTATAGAATAAGTGCAAAAAGAATCAATTTCGAAGACAAACGCTTCGGTGAAGATCCAATGATAGCTTTTAATAAAGCCAAAGAATTGAACGCAAAAAAAACTGGCGACCAAGCTCAAACTTTACCTGCAAACTCCAATAAAACACCCGTGAATTTTAAAGCGCTTGCTACACAAGCAGCAGCTAGTAGTAAGGAGTAGTGAGTAATGAGTAGTGAGTAATGAGTATTTAGTAGTTAGTAGAAAGTACCTTCATGGAGATACTTTTTACTTTCTACTTTCTACTTAGTTGAGATGCTTCAATCAAATAATGTGGAATAACAATTACTACTTTTAATTTTTGAAAATTATCTTTACCCAATGACAAATTTTATTCCTATTTTCCCTTTGAATATTGTGGTGTTTCCATTTGAGAAATTAAACCTTCATATTTTTGAACCTCGCTATAAACAACTAATAAAAGAGTGCTTTACCGAAAAAAAACTTTTTGGCATTCCAACGGTATTAAATGGAAAAGTTTCGGAATTTGGCACTACAGTTGAAATTCTATCCATAGAAAAAGAACATGCAAATGGGGATATGGATATCCGAACGGAAGGAAAACAAATATTTAAAATTTTAGAATTCATCAAAGAATTACCCAACAAACAATACAGCGGTGCTATTGTCCATTACCCTGAAAACAACATGTACGGTGTTCATCGAAAAATGGAAAAAATAATATTGGAAGTTCGCCATTTTCATGAACTATTAGAAGTCACAAAACAATACCGCAAAGCAGACGACGAATTATGTACATACGACCTTGCACATCATGTGGGCATGTCATTGGATCAAGAATATGAATTTCTAAATCTACTTCGTGAAGACCAACGACAAGAATACTTACAGCAACATCTTAAGAATATTATTCCAACCATTATTGAGTTACAAAACTTAAAAGATAGAATTCAATTGAATGGTCACTTTAGAAAACTTTCTGTAGAAGAATAGTAAAGTAAGGCTCTGGAAATATTCCTATTTGCTTCAAATAACTTCCTGAATAAAGTGAATATAATTTGACATTTTACAACTTCAGTTCTGTGTGCCTGAAGCCCCCTACCCTAATAAACGAATGCACCAAGCTACACACTAATAATCCCCATTTATACCAACTTCAAACAAACCAACACTATCGATACCAACAGAACCTGTATTACCTTTCAAATACATGGTATAAAAATATCCAGGTTGAAATGTAGTCGGTGGAGACGCATAAATTAAATTGGAAGTACCAGCTTGGTTTACGATAAATTTATAAGTCCCTGAATTAAAGCTTGTATAAGGTGAATATTCTCCATTTTTCATGGAATGGAAAAATAATGTATTGGCAGTATCTAACACATCAACTCGATTCACATTATTGGATAAATGCAAAAAGCGAACATTACAAGTTGAACCTACTGGTGTAATAAAATTTTCTTCAATGACTTTATGCAGGATATAACCAGCTGAATCATACACAAACAAAGTATAATCTTTATTCTCCACAATGGTGATGGCTGTATCAATAAATATTGCACCGGTAATATTTCGAATTTGTAGTTTATGTTTCGTAGCAATATAATCACGGAAAAGGCTATAGTTTAAATACTCCACATAGGTATTATAAACCGTTCCGTAATCCATATCAATATTAATGCCGCCCGATAAATACGAAGCATTAATAACGCGCATTCTACCTATATTTTCCTTGACCTTATTGCCTTTGCAACAAAGCAAAAAAGCCAAAGAAATAAACAATAATAAAAGTGGAAGATATTTTTTCATGCAATAAAATTTAAGGATTGAATCTTGGATGTTGTAATTGTTCTATAAAAAAAGGAATGATGGATGGCTTAAAAATAAGTGGAAAAAGGATACCGAATACAGCACCCCAAAGATGTGCGTCGTGACCAATATTGTCATTTGCTCTTTTACTCATGTAAGAAGAATAAGCTACATAGCCAATTGCAAATAGGATGGCAGGAATTGGAATAAAAAAATTGAATCTTAATGTTTGCCAAGGATCAAACATAATTGCTGCAAACATGACCGCAGATACTGCGCCGCTCGCTCCTAGTGCACAATAGTGATAATTGTCTTTATGTTTGAAATAAGTTGGGATACTAGAAAAAACTAAAGCCGAGAAATAAAAGAGCAGGTATACCATCGGGTTGCCAAAAATTTGTCCAAATAAATACTCTAAATTTAGACCAAAGAAAAAAAGCGTTATCATATTAAATGCCAAGTGCGTATAATCTGCATGAATAAAACCATGTGTTATAAACCGCCACCACTCATTTGGATTTCGCCGAATAGCAGTTGGATAAAACATCAATTTATTTAATTGCGATACATTTTGCAAAGCAGAATAAGATACCAAAACGGTAATGCCTATTATAATTAGCGTGATGATAGGTAATTCCATTTTTTATTGATTAGGATATTGTGTCAATGCGATTTCTAAACAATCCATAGCCGCATGAATATCATCTGTATTTAAGACATATGCGAAACGAACTTCATTCAAACCCAAGCCTGGCGTGGAATAGAACCCAGCCGCAGGAGCCATCATCACCGTTTGATTATTGTGTGAAAAATGTTCGAGCAACCATCTACAAAAATCTTCAGCAGAAGTGACTGGTAATTTTGCAATCGCGTAAAATGCGCCACCTGGATTAGGACAAAGTACACCTGGCATTTTATTTAATCGGTCCACCAATACATCACGTCTTTTCAAATACTCTGCTTTTACTTCATCGAAATAATCAGCGGGCAAATCCACTGCCGCTTCACCAGCAATTTGCGCAAAACTTGGCGGACTCAAACGAGCTTGTGCAAATTTCATTGCTGCTTGATACACCTCTTTATTTTTGGTTACAAATGCACCAATTCGTCCACCACAAGCACTATATCTTTTTGAAATCGTATCCAATAAAACAACATGTTGCTCCATCCCTTCTAGGTTCATGGCAGAAATATGTGTATGTCCATCGTAACAAAATTCGCGATATGCTTCATCAGAAAATAAAAACAAATTATGTTGCAAACAAATATCTTTCAGCACATTCATTTCCTCTGCAGAATACAAATATCCTGTTGGATTATTTGGATTACAAATCATGATAGCTTTGGTACGCGATGTAATATTTTTTTCAAACTCCTCAATCGGCGGCAATTTAAATCCGTCTTCAATACTCGAAAAAATTGGTTTGATTGCAATTTGACTAGCTACTGCAAATCCATTATAGTTTGCATAAAATGGTTCTGGAATAATAATCTCATCACCTGGATCTAGACAAGCCATCAACGCAAATTGTATGGCTTCACTTCCACCAGTAGTTACAATGATTTCTTCTGGCGTAAGTTCAATATTAAATCGACGATAATAGTCGCAAAGTTTTTTTCGATAACTCTCAAAACCTGCGCTATGGCTATACGCTAGCACGGTCATGGTTGTATGACGAACCGCATCCATTACTGCTTGTGGTGTTACAATATCTGGTTGTCCAATATTTAAATGATATACTTTGGTTCCTCGTTTTTTAGCCGCTTCGGCAAAAGGAACTAATTTACGAATAGGTGATGAAGGCATTTGCTCGCCTCGATGTGAGATAGATGGCATAATTAATTTTAATGCTCACAAAGTTAATTTTTTTTAGGAGACGAGGAAAACAATGATGAATTATATTGTCTGAACTATGATATTGCGGCTGTGCTCAATACAAGTTTTATTGAATAGTTGGAATGCTATGATTCTTTGCTAGTTAAAGTCTTCATATTCTACGAAACGTCTTTCGTCTCGGAGTTTTATTCTGTTGCTTTCAGTAAGCTTTTCTAAATGAATATATTGTCAGAACTATGATTTTTTTGATTAGTAGGATTACTATGATTCTTTGCCTGTTTAAATCTTCGCCTATTATGTTCTACGAAACGTCTTTCATTTCGCAGTTTTATTCTGTTGCTTTCAGCAACCTTTTCGACATGCTCATATTGTCTGAACTATGATTTTTTTGATTAGTAGGATTACTATGATTCTTTGCTTGATTAAGTCTTCATCTATCATGTTCTACGAAACGTCTTTCGTTTCGTAGTTTTATTCTGTTGCTTTTAGCAACCTTTTCGAAATGATTATATTGTCTGAACTATACTTCGGCTGCACTCAGTTCAGGTTTTTTTGTAATGCAGATAGTGTGCATGTTGCACTTTAAAGGCTGGGATAGTTATTTGGATTTATAAAAATGAACAGTTAGGTTTAAGAAGAATACAAAGCCTAAACTTCTGATATGTTTTCCATGGAAAACGGTTAGTAGCGTTGAATCGTTATAAAAGCAAGTGATTGACAAGGTTCAAAGAAATTGTTATGTAATGAGAATTTTATATAAATTTACAATATGAATACAGCAGAACTTAAACTGAATATAATTCGTCAAGTAGACACACTAAACGAAGATGTTTTGAAAGAAGTAACTGACTATATACAAAGTAAGATTAATAGTCAAAATGCTTCAGTATTTGAATCATGTTCTTCGAAACGTCTTTCGTTTCGAAGTTTTATTCTGTTGCTTTCAGCAACCTTTTCGAAATGATCATTAAAAATTATAGATTTTTATTTGCTAATGCAAGTGTTCTAAATTGGATGGTGCAGATTTTGCAACTCAGCTAGTCGTAATGTCCTTTACAACTTATTATTTCAATATCAGCATTTACAGCAATTCTATATATTAACCTGTGTTCATCTGTAATGCGCCTGCTCCAACACCCTTTTAAATTATGTTTCAAAGGTTCGGGCTTGCCTTTGCCTTCAAAGGGTGTTCTGCTTATATCTTTCAACAATTCTGCAATACGTTTAAATGTATTTTTATTTACAATAGCCCAATTCGTAAAATCTTCAAAAGCATCTCTATGAAATATGATTTTTTTCATTGCTTTATTATAGTTTTTCAAAAATAATTTCATCTAACTGAGCTTCGGTAAATGATATTATGTTTGTTTTATTATTCATATCTTCTAAGCATTTTTCTAATCGTGCAAGACTAGCCTGTGGCGTTTCCGTTTGTAGCAAATTAAAATCTTCTGGTGTTGATACAGATATTTGTAATTGGCTTCGGTGTTTAAATAATTTTTTTA
This sequence comes from Bacteroidota bacterium, assembly GCA_947476825.1. Lineage (GTDB taxonomy): Bacteria > Bacteroidota > Bacteroidia > Chitinophagales > Chitinophagaceae > OLB11. The sequence continues at coordinate 60,146 of CANJRV010000002.1, forward strand.
GTGATGCCAAAAAATTACTATTTAATTCATCAGGTGTGACAATGAAAGTTGTTTCCATATTAAATGTATTTGAATGCGAATATAGTTATTGATTGTTTTCCTGCAGTCTTCTTCACCATTAATATTTATTAGCAAGCCTCTGTTTTGCTGACTTGGCAACCATCCAAAATACCCCAAAAATGTTCCTACAAATTTATTTGATTGTTCAAAACAAATAATTGAAACAGTTCGAGATATGCAATCTCGGATTTCTATCTTGTTCTACGAAACTTTTTTAGTTTCGTAGTTTCATTCTTTTGATTTCAGCAATCTTTACGAAATGCTTTTATTGTCTGAACTATGATATTTCGGCTGTGCTCAATACAAGTTATTGATTAGTAGGCTTACTATGATTCTTTGCTTGATTAAGTCTTCGTCTATCATGTTCTACGAAACGTCTTTCGTTTCGTAGTTTTATTCTGTTGCTTTCAGCAAGCTTTTCGCAATGATTATTAAAAAAAATAGAATTTTATTTGGTCGTTCTAGTTTCGAAACTGATAGACAATTGTAATCTCAAATGACTAATAAATCAGTGTTTAATTTACTAAATCGCCGTATCACTTTTAGTATGATTTCATGTTACAAGGTCCTTACAAGGATTACAAAACATTTTATTTGTCGATGTATTGCGGCAACGATTGTAGCGAAAATCCTTTTTGCTGGCTCTGCAGCAAAAAGATTGTAGCGAAAAGCGTGTGCGCCGCCCAAAATATTTTTATTCAAAATGTAGAATTACCGTTCCTATTACAACTTCGCAAACGGCGTTTTCACATCATGGTAAAACAAAAAAGTCCAGTGGTTTTCTTTTCCTTCTTCCGCAAATTGTTGCCTTAGTTCCATACATTTTTTACCATCAAAATCATACTTGGCAATGTAGCGAGTAATGAGTTGTTTGTATTGCGGCACCACATCTCCTCCAAAGAAAACATATTCTCCATCTGCATGAAACAACATACTAATATGAAATGGACAATGCCCGCCAACAGTTTGGTATTGTAGCATGTTGTGCAAATTTCCTTCGTCATCTAACCACTCTACTTGTGGCGAATTTTGCAACAATTCAATATCTGAAATGACATAAGATGGAGCACCATTTTGCATCGCGTATTCAAACTCTTTTTTGCTGACATAATACGTTGCATTCGGAAAAGACAAAGTTTCAATTCCCATCGCATTGACAAATGAAATGCCCCCTGCATGGTCTTTGTGTAGATGCGAAAGGATTACACTGTGTACCTGCTCGGGCTCAATACCTATGCGGCGTAGGTTATGGTGCAACTGTAATTCACCAGTCGGTAAAGTAAAACCTAAGCCAGTATCTAAGAGAATATTTTTTCCATTTATCTGTATTAAAAATGGTTGGATTTCTACCAATAATGAACCGATAGATCTTTCTTCCAATACATGATTGTCGACATCAAAAAGATGAAATATTTTATCATGTCCTATTGTAAAAACGCCTTCAGAAAGTGGATGAATTTTTATACCCATATTTTTTTATCTTAATACCATATGTCTATCTGCATCCAAACGAACCAAAATAAAAATAAGGATAGAGAAGGTTAATAATGAAGTGCCGCCATAACTCAACAATGGCAATGGAATACCAATAACGGGCGCAATTCCAACGGTCATGCCGATATTAATGACCAAATGAAAAAACAAGATGCCAGCAACACAGTAGGCGTATACCCTACTGAATTGAGACCTTTGCCTTTCTGCAATAAATCCAATTCGAAGAAGAAAAACAACATAGAGTAATAAGAGAATGGTGCTGCCAAAAAAACCAAATTGTTCGCCTATGGTACAGAAAATAAAATCTGTCCTTTGCTCTGGCACCCAATCAAATTGTGTTTGTGTTCCATTCAAATAACCCTTGCCCCAAAAGCCACCAGATGCAATGGCTATCTTGGATTGACTTACATTATACTGCGCTGCATTTTGCTTTTTATTGTCTACGCCTTCTTGCGTATATTCTTCAGGAACTTCTTGCCCCAGCATGGTATACACTCTTTGCACTTGATATCCTTTCAATACATGTTTGAATGCAACAGGCACTATCACTTGCGAAAACAAAACACCAACAAACCAAATACCAGTAATGATAATCAACACATCTCTATTTCTGCGTAGTAGTTTTCTTTGCGAATAAATAATGAGTGCAGCCAACACGGTCAAAATAATAAATAATATATTTTTAGGAATCAATAAGGTAACCAAGGTGAGCGTCAACAAAGAGAAGCCTATAATCAAAACGATATTAGGTAAGCCTTCTCGATACATCGCCAAAAAGAAAGAAAAATAAACCAATGCCAAACCCGTTTCACTTTGCATAATAATAATAATGGCGGGTACTAAAGCAATGGCAGCACAATACATTCTATGTTTCAATGTCCCGAAATTGACTTCCTGCATCGACAGAAATTTGGCTATTGACAAAGAGGTAAATAATTTCATCAACTCGCCTGGCTGAAAAGTAAAAAAGCCTAGATTGAGCCATGAGTGCGACCCTTTGACCCCTTTACCTAAAGGCGTAAGTGCTAATATTAAAAAGACAAAGCCAACTACATAGGATAAAAAAGGGATCGCAGTAATGAATTTACTATCCATCAATAAAATAATAATTGCCAAGCAAATAGAAATGCTGAACCAAATTAATTGCTTCATATAATTTCTATTCATGATAAAAATACTAGCATCTGTATCTCTATGTTCGATAGAAAAAATACACAGAATACCAATGATTGATAATGCTAAAAAAAGAAAGACCAGTAACCAATCTATTCGTTCTGAAAATGTTTTGCGTATGATACCCACTTCAATTATTGTTTTGTGTTCTTGTAATAAATTCGATTAAAAATATATCTCGCTTTCAAGGAATCATTAAAATGTTGAATGCTATCTTTCACATGATTTAATTTTGCCAGACTATCTTTTGATAAATGCTTCAATGCCTGACGATCTTTATATGCTTGCTTTTCTAAAGAGTCTAGAATATAAGTATAGTTCGGAATAATTTTTGCTTCTTGCATTTTCTTCAATAATGGAGCGCGACTGACATTGATGGTATCATTTAAAAATTGTTCCATCATCAAACTCGCAATCGGACCTGCCCAAGTAGCTCCGTATCCTGCATTTTCAATACATACCGCCACGGCAATTTTCGGATTATCTCTTGGCGCAAATGCCACAAACAATGAATGGTTTTGCAACTTTACTCGTTTACCAAAGATGATCCGTTCGTTTTGTGCGGTACCCGTTTTACCACAAACGATAATATTCGGAATACGTGCTATCTTACCTGTACCTTCTTCTATTACTGCTTGCATTCCAGCAATAACGGCATTGAAAGCAGTATCAGCTACCCTTGCTACCACATGCTTTTCTCTGAATTTCTTAAGCATGGGATGAGATGTATCTCCATTGATGGTTCGCACAAAATGTGGAATATAAAAAGAACCTCTGTTGGCAATGATACACATGGCATTTGCCATTTGCAGCGGCGTCAATAATACCTCACCTTGTCCCATGCCAATGATACAATTGGTACATGAATTCCAACTGCCATTATATACTCGATTAAAATAAGTTGAATCGGGGATATTGCCACCGCCTTCGGAAGGAATATCAATACCAACTGGATGACCAAGTCCAAACTCATTCATATAACGATGCCAACGTTGTAAACCCACGTGTATGTTTTCATAATGAGGGTTGTCAATAATTAAGCGAAATACATGACAGAAATATGCATTGCATGAATGGGCAATTGCCAAATACAAATTCGCTGCATGACCAGACCAAGATTCTGTACAACCAATTCTTCTGCCGCAAGTATAATAACCTCCATGACAAGGATAACCGAAGCTAGGTAAAATTACACCCTCATTCAAAGCCACTAAAGCTGTCAAGGGTTTGAAAGTAGAACCCGGTGGATAGTTTGCTTGTATGGGTCTGTTGAATAATGGCTTAGTTGCATCCACTAACATTCTGCCTAAATTCCTTCCTTTGTCTGTACCTGTCAATAAGGTTGGATCAAAGGATGGACCACTCGCAAAGGCAAGTATACCTCCCGTTTTAGGGTCTATCGCAACTGCACTTCCTAATTTATTTGCCAATAAGGATTCCGTCAATTTTTGCAACTTGGCATCTACATACAATTGCAAATACTTCCCTGGCTTAGATGCAGAATCTAACATACCAGCTTTGTATGGGCCTTGGATACGTTGTTTTACATCTCGCAATAAATATTGCACACCAGCATGTCCTCGCAATATTTCTTCATAAGTACTTTCGATACCAGTAATGCCAACATAATCGCCTTTTTGATAGGAGGCATACTTTTCTTTTTGCAATTGGGATTCACTGATTTCATTGATATATCCTAACATGCTTGCGCCACATCCATAGGTAAAATTTCTTTCAGAATGTTCTACTAAATCAACACCAGAAAAATCAAAAATATTTTCTTGTAAACGAGCAACAGAAGTCGGTGACAAATTTTTGAACAAGGTGAGATTTTTTTGCCCTGGACCATTTTTAATGACTAATTTTCTAAACTGCTTTCTAAAATCTTCGTTGCTTATATTTAATTGTTTGCACAATAAAGTAGTATCAAAATCAGCCTTTATTTTTTTAGGCTCCACCACCAAATCATAGACGATGCTGTTATTCATCATCACTACATTTTTTCTATCATAAATAATACCTCTTGGGGGGTACATTTTTTTAATATAAATGGCTTGACCAAGAGCTGCTTCTTTATACGCACCGAAATCAAATACTTGTAAAAAAAGTAGGCGAATCATAATGATAGCAGGCACTAGAACGAATAAAATAGTAATGAACTTACTTCTATTTTGCTGAAAGTCGGACATGAAAAGTGGAGGTAAAAGAGATTCCGACAAATGTAATACAAATTGTCAATTGACAACCTGCAAGTGCATACAAGTTTGATTATAAAAAAAACAATAACTTGCGTCCGATTTCATGAACCCATCTATTTTGATTATCGGTCCAGCACATCCTTTAAGAGGTGGGCTTTCATCTTTCAATGAAAGATTAGCAAGAGCCTTTGCAAGTGAAAAAAAAGAGGTCCAGATTTTTACTTTTTCCTTACAATATCCCAACTTTTTGTTCCCTGGCACAACGCAATACAGCAATGAGCCTGCCCCTACCGACATTCGCATTCAGGAAAAAATAAATGCTGTAAACCCTTTGAATTGGCTGCTCGTAGGGCGTATGATTAAAAAAATAAAACCGGATATTATTGTAGTGCGATATTGGTTACCTTTTATGGGTCCTTGCTTGGGAACTATTTTGCGGATAGTCAAAAAAAATAAACACACAAAAATCATTTGTATAGCGGACAATATTATTCCGCATGAAAAAAGATTTGGGGATACCGCTTTTACCAAATTTTTCATGAAACCGATTGACGGTTTTATTACCATGAGTGAAAAAGTACGCAACGATATACATACCTTGACAACTAAAAAAGTAGTGCAAGTTACACATCCATTATATGACAATTTTGGCGAGAAAATTAATAGTAAGGATGCAAAAGAAAAACTAGGCATTCAGACCAAAGCCCCTATAGTTCTTTTCTTTGGATTCATCCGAAAATACAAAGGGCTCGATGTATTGTTTGAAGCCATACATATACTCCAAGCTAAAAACTATTTTGTTGCACATCCTGTTCAATTTTTGATTGCTGGCGAATTTTATGAAAATGAACAGCCTTATGTAGATTTAATTGAAAAATTGCAAATACAAGATCATCTGATTTTGCACACCCATTTCATCAATGATAGTGAGGTAAAATATTATTTGAGTGCTGCGGATTGTGTTATTCAGCCATATAAATCAGCGACTCAAAGTGGCGTAACACCCCTAGCCTATCATTTTGAAAAACCCATGATAGTAACGAATGTAGGTGGTTTGCCAGATTTAGTACCAGAGCATGTTGGCATTATTGCAGAACCGAATGCCGATTCAATAGCTGAAAAAATTGAATTCTTTTTTACACAAAAACATAACCATTATCTTTTAGCCATACAAGAAGAAAAGAAAAAGTACAGTTGGCAGAATTTAACTCGTGCCATAGTATCTTTGGCTCATTCAATATAAACTATGATATACCGAAGTAAAGCCCCATTGCGCATTGGATTGGCAGGTGGAGGAACTGATGTGAGCCCGTATAGTGATTTGTACGGAGGTGCTATTTTAAATGTAACCGTTTCATTGAGTGCATACGCTAGCATTGAACCTACTACAGATCACAAAATTACTTTGACTGCTTATGATAGAAATGAACAGGAAACGCATGAACTTAGTTCAGAATTACCTTTAACAGGAACACTCGATTTAGTGAAAGGCGTGTATAATCGAATTCAAAAAGATTACCCTTTCCAAACGCAAGGACTTCGTATTTCTACCTTTGTGGATGCACCCGCAGGTTCTGGATTAGGCACTTCATCTACTTTAGTAGTGGCGATATTAGGTGCTTTTGTAGAAATGCTCAAACTTCCCTTGGGTGATTATGACATTGCACAATATGCTTATCAAATTGAACGAGTCGATTTACAATTAGCTGGAGGCAAACAAGATCAATATGCCGCAACTTTTGGTGGTGTCAACTTCATGGAATTTTTTGCCAATGATAAAGTAATCGTAAATCCATTGCGCATACGAAGTGAATACATGTATGAATTGGAAAATAATTTGTTGCTTTTTTATACCGCAACTAGTCGTGAAAGTGCAGCCATCATTAAGCAACAGCAAGCCAATGTGCACGATAAAAATCAAAGCTCTATTGATGCCATGCACAAATTAAAAGAACAAGCACAACAAATGAAAGAAGCCATGCTGAAAGGTAAGCTGCATGAAATTGGTGAAATACTAGATTTTGGATTTCAACAAAAAAGAAAAATGGCAACTAATATTAGCAATGTCATGATAGATGAATTATATGAAGCTGCAAAAAAAGCTGGAGCAACTGGTGGCAAAATTAGTGGTGCTGGAGGCGGTGGATTTATGATTTTTTATTGCCCTAACAATACTCGCTATGCGGTGTTGAAGGAATTAAACAAACGAGAAGGAATTGTTAGACCGTATACGTTTACAAAACATGGTTTGCAGAATTGGCGAATTGGGTAATGGAGATTTGGGGCTGTGAATTTAACGTCGTGCTTAATTAACAATTCTACAAACTCTTTGAAGTCTTGGCTGAACATCCTTTTTGAATTTAATATATTGAGAACAAAGTAAGACCGTTGCAAGGTAATTTTGTCTGAAAGTGTTGCTATCATTGAGTTTGGCTTAATTTTTGATATATGTTATATATGCAAAAGACATCTTCTCCACCTAGTTTTTCCGACTACGCTATTGAACACAGGAAAATTAAGAACACTTTTTTTGAACAGGTCAACAAGATAATAAACTGGGATACTATTGAAAAGGAAATCGGCAAA
>CANJRV010000003.1 GCA_947476825.1 Bacteroidota bacterium
ACCCTACTGTGTACAACAAATCAAAACTCCCTTCATGCAGCCCATAGAATATTTGCTCTCGTACTCCCCTACAGAAATAAGCCAATTCATTAGTATCTTTTTTGCAAAAAAATTTGTATTAACATCTTGTTTTTGCAATGTGGGTTAAAGATGGTAAAATTCATTCCGAAAATCCAATGGTAGTTATTTTTGAAATCAATAACACCAAATTTATGGGATTAAATGGTGGACCGCTTTTCAAATTTAATGAGGCCGTTTCATTTGTCGTAGAATGTGCAACACAAGAAGAAATAGATCATTACTGGTAAAAATTATGTGCAGGTGGTTCTGAAAGTAGATGCGGATGGCTCAAAGATAAGTACGGTATTTCTTGGCAAATTATTCCAAATAATCTTGGCGAACTAATGAGTAATCCCGAAAAAGCACAGCGTGTAGGGCATGCCATTATGCAAATGAATAAACTCAATATGGATATGTTGAACAATGCTTAGTCTAACAAAAATACAAAAAGAAAAAATCCAAATTCCAAATTTGAAAATTAGGTCTTATATCTTTCTTCAATAGAATTTACCTTTCTCATGTTATTGCTGTACAAGAATATTATTTTTCCATTTTTGATTTCGATTTGAGAAATTAGAAACTAATTTACATAACGGAATAAAAAAATTCTAATTCTCTAATTTTAGAAAAGTTATAATAATACAGTATATTTTTTTAGAAGACCCTATATTTGTGACTCACACGAATGGAAGACTACCACTTTGTATAGGAATAAAAAAATATTATCTTTTTCACTACTCGGGTTATTTATCTTGATGCATCTTGCGTCTGTTTTGTGCAAGCTACAAATTCAATATCATAAATATTCTGTACAAAAAAATCTATCTACCGCAAATCATTTGCAAAGTATTTCTTTTACCAAGAAACAATGGACTGATATGGTTAAAATAGGCAATCATGAAATACTCATTCATGGTAAATTATTTGATATTCATTCCATTCATCAAAATGCAAATGATGTAGTACTTCAGGGACAATATGATGAACAGGAAGATAAATTAATAGAGAATGCAAAATTTGCAGACAAAAAAAATGATGTGCAAAAAAATGAAACTACACCTTACTTTTTTTGGGTAGTATTCGCCGATGAGCCGGTTCAATATACCTTTGAACGAACGATAGGTATCTTCAACAAAATAAAAACGAACAACTCATGTAGTATTCATTCCGGTTATTTGCAATTAGACTCACCACCTCCACAATTAGCCTAGTTTTTTTACTTAGAAGAACGTATAGTAAGGCCATTATAACTTGGAGATGAAACAATAGTTTCCTCATTCCATCTGGGCATTTTAAAAATAAATGGATAGTCCTTCATGGACCTATGCTGTAATTATTTCCTATTCTTCATGCACAATGGAATCCTCTATTTCTTCTATTTAATTGTTTTCGAATTCATTCAAATTTTGCAAACACGCAAAACATTTACAATTTAAAAAACTAACAAATGAAAAAACTAATATTCACCATATCCTCCTTATTTATACTTACAAACACATACGCACAAACACAAGAACAAAAAGATTCTATCAAAAATGTTTCGTTACATGAAGTCGTTATTTCTGCTTATAAATTCGTAGAAAAAAAGAAAAATACTGTTCAAAAAATAGATATTATATCTTCCAAAGAATTACAAAGCATGAATGCACAAACCACAGCTGATGCATTAATCAATACTGGTCAAATATTCGTTCAAAAAAGCCAACAAGGTGGTGGAAGTCCAGTTTTACGTGGCTTTGAAGCAAGTCGTATTCAATTGAATATCGATGGTATTCGCATGAATAACGCGATTTATAGAGCAGGCCATTTACAAAACATCATTACTGTAGATAACAATATGCTAGATCGTATGGAAGTGATGTATGGACCTGCCTCCACCATACATGGTAGTGATGCGTTGGGTGGTGTTATTTTATTAAAAACAAAAGATCCTAAATTAGCTAGAACTTCAAAATATGAAGTAACAGGTGCTAATGCTTTGGTTCGCTATTCAACAGCCAACCAAGAAAAAACAGCAGGTGTTGGCATTACATTTGGCAATAATCAATTTGCCTCCTTAACCAATCTAACTTTTTCTCAATTCGAAGATTTAGTACAAGGAAAAAACGGTGTAGATTCTATCATGGATTTTTGGAAAAAGAAATTTATTGTACAACACATTAATGGTGTTGATACCATGATTCGTAATTCTGATCCGTATAAACAAGTAGCTACAGGCTACAAACAAATGGATTTATTACAAAAGTTTACCATCATGCAAAATAAAAATATTAAGCATGGTTTTAATTTTCAATTGTCTACTTCTAGTGATGTACCACGATATGATAGACTAACGGAAACCAGCGGTGGCATTGCTAAAAATGCAGAATGGTATTATGGTCCGCAAAACAGAACCTTAGCCGCTTACTCCTTAGATATTGTAAAAATGAAAGGCTTCTTCAGTGACCTTACAGGTACGTTGAGCCATCAATATATTGAAGAAAGTCGTCATAACAGAGGCTATAAAAAAGCTGCTACCAATCATCGTATGGAACATGTAAATGTATTGGGTTATAATTTAGCATTACGTCATAAAGACGATAGGAATGAAATCACCATTGGTACAGATGCGCAATTCAATATGTTGAAATCTACTGCGAACAAAACAGATATCAACACTGGAGCAGAAACAAAAATTGATACACGCTATCCAGATGGAAAAAACAACATGAATTTATATGGTTTCTTCTTTCAACACACTTTAAAATTAGATGAAGATAGAGTTATCATCAATGATGGTGTTCGTTTCAATTATACTTCTTTGCATTCTACATTAGTGGATACTGCGATTCAATTCAAATTACCTATTACTGATTTGCAACAAAAAAATAAATCACTAACTGCAAACTTAGGTGTTGCTTATATGCCTGATGACAATTTACGTTTAACGGCTAATTTTTCTAGCGGATTCCGTTCTCCTAATTTCGATGATATGACTAAAATTTTTGAATCCGTAAGTGGGCAAAGTATTATCGTTCCGAATGTAGATTTGAAACCAGAATATACCAACAATTTCGAAGCTGGTATTCACTATAATGATGGTGTAGTGGACATTGATGCTTATGGATTTTATACAAACTATACGAATGCTATTGTAACAGATGCATTTACGTATAATGGCAAAGATTCTTTACTATATGATGGTGCTATGACTAAAGTGTATGCTAGCCAAAACAAAGCAAAAGCATTTATTTATGGTGGTGGTATACAAGCAATTTACAGACCAATGTTACATTTTTCTATCTATGCTAGTACCAACTATACTTACGGAAGATTCAATAATGACACCGTTCTTATGCCTTTAGATCATGTACCACCTATCACAGGTCGTATTGGTATTAAATACGAAACTACAAGATGGATGACGGAATTATACAGTTTGTATAATGGCAAAAAACGTTTGTTTGATTACAATCCAAATGGAGAAGATAATATTCAGTACAGCACACCGCTTGGAACACCAAGTTGGTATACTATTAATTTTAAAACAGCTGTGAATGTTTCTGATAATGTGAAAGTACAAGCTGGCGTTGAAAATATTTTAGATAAAAACTATCGCTATTTTGCTTCTGGGATGAGTGCTCCAGGACGTAATTTTGTACTAGCTGTTCGTTACAATTATTAATACTTTTTTGTTGTTTATTTAAAAAGGCTCTTTGCGCAAGCAAGGGGCTTTTTTTTGTTTGAGGGGTTTGATAACAACAGCATAGAAAGTTTACTCTTCATTGTATACGGAACCGATGTTTACAAAATAGTAAATAAAGACACGGGCTTGCATACACTCAAACTCATGCACTAAGTTTCCAGCGATTGATGTTACTTTCTATTCTTTGAAACTAGGTGGGAAGTGAATTTTTATTTGCATTGATTATTACTTTTAAAGAATTTGACTTTTACTTTGATTACATTACTTGAGAATAATTTGCTTGTATGCAATGGGGTAATTTGTTAAGTACAATTATATGGTTTCTATTATTTGAATGAAGATAAAATACTAGAATAGATTAATAATACAGGATGACGATTTAATATCTTGGTTGCATTATTTTTTATTCTATACCTTTATTCAATAATTGAAAAAATTGTTTTATTAAAAAACAAATTGACAATTGAAAAGTGTTACAATTTTATTAATAGAAGTTTAGGCGAAAGACGAAAGAGTTAGAATTGAAAAAATGGACTTATTGGTATTAAATTATTTTTATTAACTATAAAAAAATCACACCATGAAAAAATTATTTATTCTTTGCAGATATTACCGGTACACAGAGTCAACATATTTGGGATACAAGAAATTATGTGAACGGAAACTATATTTATACACTTACCACAACAAATGGTGAAAAGTATACCGGAAAGTTAAGTATCATCAAATAAAAAAATTGAATTATCTATTAATCATTTAAAAACCTTTTTATGAACAAAAATATATTATGCCTATTGTTATTTTTTACAAGCAGTCTATTGCATGCACAACCTAATATTACACGTAGCATTTATTTTAAAGAAAAAAAATGTTTGGGATATGAGAATTATATGATTAGGGCTCTGCAACATAGTGGAGGTAGCATATTTGGGGTATCGGTATTTTCAAAAACCACTACCAATGCGGATTCAAGATTATATAAATTGAATGCACAATTGGATACAGTGTGGCGAGTAAATTATGGTGGTAGTAATAACGATGATTTAAGATTTATTCATGAATTACCCAATGGACATTTATTATTATCAGGTAAAACCGAAAGTAAAGATGGCGATGTACCCTATGGTCATACTTATTCAGCAGGAGAAATTTGGTTATTGGAAGTAGATACCATGGGAATAATTATTAAAGGCAGAACTTTTGGCGGTAGTAATGGTAGCGATTTAGCAAATACCATGATAAGTAGCGATGGCATGATATATATGTGTGGGAGCACCATCGCCAATGATTATGATTTTACCCATGTCAATTTTGGTACATTTGATAGTGATGCATGGATAGCCAAATTAGATACAGCATTTAATTTAATATGGGTAAAAGTATATACTGGAAATAGCGATGAAGGTGCTGCTGACATACAAGAAGTAAGCTCCAATCGGCTTATAGTAAGTATTACTACAGAAGCCACGAATATAGAGATGGCAGGTTCACAGGCAAAAGGGCAGACTGATTTATTGGCTATTTTTATAGACACTAGTAGCAATGAAATATGGAAAAAAAGATATGGCGGAAAGGGGCGAGATGGTGGAAACTATATATGTATAGATACGCTTAGTAAATATATATATATGGTGGCTACAAGCGGTTCTGGTGATGGGGATATTACTTACCATACAAACACATGGAGCAATTTACCTTTTGATACAATAAATTATAATACGGATGTTTGGATATTAAAAATAGATACTTTGGGAACCATATTGGGTTCTAAAGTATATGGAAGTATAGCTGGTCCAAATGATGATACAATTCCGTTTGATGCCCAATTGTATGAAGGTAATATATGGGTAGCTTCTTGGGTACAAGGTGGCGATGGGGATTGCGATTCCAATAATGACGGATCATTAATGAATTCATGGATAGCAATAATTGATACTGGCAATGTAAATTTAATTGGAAAATATACTATTGCTGGTAATTATGCTGATTACTTGATGGATTTTTTTTATATAGATAATGTATTAACGGCCTTAGGAATTTCAACTAAGGATGTCGTTGCCTTTCAAGGGTTGAATACTTTTAGTTGTGATACTACCATGGATTTTGGTTTTATTTTAAAATTGGGAGATGCTCCATTAGGGATAAATGATATAACAAAAAGTAACCATGCAGAAATATTTTCACTTTATCCCAATCCATCAGATAGTAAAGTGAATATACAATTGAATGAACTATATAAAACGGAAAAATATACATTGAGTATTTATACTCTTGATGGCAAAAAAATATTTCGGAAAAAAGGAAATGCAGAAACCGAAAGTATCGATTGTAGTACTTGGGCAAAAGGAACTTATTATGTAACTATGGAATTAAAAAATGGACTCAAACAAACGAAGCAATTTGAAAAGCAATAAATATTGCCACGAACGCACTAATGTTTTTATTCGTGCATTCGTGGCTATGTAACTCGGATATTCAGCTGTTCAACTTTCACACAATAAAGCGAACCTTCATTAAAAAAAATTATGAGCTATCCTTACACTTACTTCAATTGAACACTTTTCAATTCAATCATATTCAAACTATTGGTCTTGAAATTTCGAACACGCTTGTTCAGAAAATGCATCACCTCATCATAAAACAAAGGCACACAAGGCGCTTCTTCAATTATGATTCTATCCATTTGTTGGTAAAGTGCAATTTTCTTTTGTTCATCCGCTTCTTCCAAACATTGTTCATACAAGCGATCATAGGTTTCATTCTTGAACCGAGTATAATTTGGCGGTGCTGTATTCTTACCATAAAACATCGTGAGGTAACTTTCTGCATCTGGGTAATCGGCAATCCATGTCCCCCAAAAAAAAGATGCTTTAGACAAACTCATTTGTTCACGCAATAAAGAAGGTTGCATAATTTCTACTTGAATGGGTAAACCAAGCGCATTCAATTGTGAAGCAATAAAATTGCAACGGTCCGAATAATTATCATTCGATAAAAGTGTAATCGTCGGTATTTGACCGAACTCCTTTTTCACTTCATCAATTAATTGTCTGGCTTTTTCTGGTTGAAAAGTATAGCCTTTTACAAGTGAACTATCGAAACCTGGCAAACCAATTGGAATAAAGCCAGCATTCGCCGCAACACCAATATTGTTGCGCAAATAAGTCACTAGTTTTTTTCTATCAAAACCATAATTGATGGCTTGTCTGATTTTTTTTTGTAATAAAGTCTTTTGTGGATTCAATGAATCTATTTGTAAAATTCCCAAATATTCGACATTCAAATAGGCGTGTTTTTGCAATGCAATTTTTCCTTGAAAATCTGGTTTCAGTGTGCCATTTTTAGTCAAAACTTGGTCCTTAAACGACACATCAATTCCATTCATAAAATCTAAATCCCCTTGCATAAATAATAAAAACTCAGTGGCTTTGCTATCGATAAAAGTCGCCTTGATTCCGTCTATATATGGCAAGGAATTTCCGGCCGAATCCTTCTCCCAATAATGTTCATTTTTTCGATAGGTAATAACAACCCCTTCTTCCCAATCTTGAAACATGAAAGCCCCAGTACCACATGGATGCGCGCGAAAATCTTTACCCCATTTCTCTACCACTTCCTGCGGCACAATAGATGCATATTGCATACTAAGTATACCCAACATCGGATTAAAGGGTCGCAACATGTTTAATTGAAATGTAGAATCATCTATGGCAATAAACGGAGCAATGGTATCTACCCTATCATGAAATATCCATGCCCCTGGAGAAGCCGTTTTTTCATCCAAAATACGAGCAAAACTATAGACCACATCTTTTGCTATCATGCGTCTTCCTTTGCCATTTGGGAATGCATCATTATCATGAAAATAAACGTCTGACCGTAAATGAAAAGTATAGGTCTTTCTGTCGGCCGACAATTCCCACGACATTGCCAAAGACGGGCGAACTTGTCTATTTTCATCATACTCAATTAAACGATTATAGAGCGTATGCACATGCCACATGATATTCAAATTCTTCGCGAATGCAGGGTCTAAGGACTCGACACCTTGCACTTGATTCAGCCTAAATATTTTTTTATCGTTATGAAAAGAAGAACAAGCACATAGCGTATGTAGTACAATCCATATGAACAAAAGCGATTTATATTTTTGAATACAGTTGTGCATCTGCTTTGGATCCATAACCCTACACTTAATTCATCTCGGCTAATAATTTCAAAAACATGGTCAACCCTTTTTGCATATCATCATCCAAATGATAACTAATATTTTCTGTATAATATGTTTTCAAATCATACAAGGGAAAAGGATTATTGGCAATGATGGTATCTAAATGTTGCAAACCCATTGCATTGGCTTCATTAAATTCTTCTATGAAACTGGCATCTATTTCCTTGTTGGCTACCCATGCAGCAAACACAAAAGGCAATTGGGTGTGCTCATTCCATGCCTCGGCAAGGTCATATATATAAGGGAATTTGTTATTGTTTTCTAACGCTCTATCTCCAATAATTAAGCCAGCGTTTTTATCTTTAATTTGGGTAATATAATTTTCATCCCCTTCAAACAATGATGGGCGCACATGCCAAAAATTTCGCAATAAAATACGCAATAAGGCTATACTAGTTCGAGATTGATAATCTAAATAAATTTGTTGAATGTCTTCAATAGGTACTTGGCTATATAAAGCTACCGACGCCACTTTACGGTGAGTTCCAATACAATATTTTCCAATGATTTGTGCATCTATTATGGATGAAATAGAAGCAACTGGCAACAAGGCAATATCTAATTTATTTTTTTGTAAAAGCGAAGAAAGATGGGATGGATAATCCAAAATCAAATCCATTTTGCCTTCCATCTTACCTTGTTCAAAACCAAATATCAAAGGTTTGGTATTTAAATAACTTACTGCTCCTACGCGAATCTTCTTTTGCATAAACTTTTACAAATATAAATGGAAGGAATGGGAATACCATTTTGAAATACAAAAAAACAGCTCGTGGTGGAAAACTATTCCTGTATTTCATCTCACCTTTCTATGCCTATATTTGTGCTTTACCAAAATATAAATTCATGGCCCTAACGTTACTCAATGCTTTCAAAAAAAACCTTCCAAAACAAAGAAAATCATTAGTTCTTTTTTTAAAAAAATTCGATAAAAAATTTGTTTACGGAATTCAAAAGCATATCGACAAAGCGAGTGATGAAACTTGGGCTGAAACAGATTGTTTGAGTTGTGCCAATTGTTGTAAGGTGATGACGCCAACCTTTACGAAATCAGATTTAAAAAGAATTTCCGCGCATTTCAATATGACGGAAAAAGAATTTTATGATACTTGGTTAGAAACAGATAAGGACAATGGGGATAAGGTGAATAGAGTTCAACCTTGCCAGTTTCTTGACTTAGAAACGAACAAATGTAATATCTACGAAATACGTCCAGAAGACTGCGCTAAGTTTCCACATTTCAAACGCAAACCATTCGGTGATTTCAACCATATTCATACTCAAAATATAGAGTATTGTCCGGCTACATTTAAATTCATTAGCAAGCTCCAACAAAGTATAGAAGAAAAATATGAATGGTAATTCATTCGACATTGAATACTTGCAAATCCTTCTACCGATATCAAGGTAAAGTTGTCAATATAGTTTGAATACAATTGCTCACAGACTTGGCATGCGTCACTATCATAAAGTGTCCACCGTTTTTAATAATATAATCTGGTTTACAATTACTAATCGGAAAAATCAAATCTGCTGTGCCATGAATATGTGCTACTTGTGGCATTTTTTCTTTTTGTTTCCACGAAGAAATTTGATCTAAAGACCATTGCAAATAATTGTCAGTTGTTTTTGACATTCGATCAAACAAATATTCTTTGAGCTTAGATTCTTTAACCCCAAATAATTTGGATGCTAACAATTTATTGCGCAATAATTTACCCAAATCTGGTATTTTTTGTACATGTAAAAACCCAGCAATTTTATAATACATAGGCAATTCGCTATCGTTTGAAATGCTGGATATTAAAATTATTTTTTTTACTTCCATGAGCTTTGCAATTTCAATACTCATGATACCACCAAAAGACAAACCTACTAAAATGACTTCTTGCGTTTGGTCAATATCTTTAGCCATTCGCTTGGCATATTGTGCTAAAGTTTCATGTTGTATAGGTTCTATCCAATCTATAAAAAGAACCTCATAATGAATTGGGAAATTTAATTTATCAAAAGCTTGTTTGTCGGCACCTAAACCACTAATGCAATAAATAGGCATACCAACTATAAAATTTGAACCATAATTTTTTCAGCCTCTTCTTTGCGTAAACTCAATTGATATCCTGCAACTTGAATGGCTATTGGATCACCGAGTGGAGCCGATAATTCTACGGAGATTTCTTCTTCGGGAATACATCCCATTTCTAATAATTTCACATACAAATCTGAATCTCCAAAGGACTTGATGATGGCTTTTTGTTTATAGGGAAGTTCTGTTAATTTGATTATTTTCATGTACATCTAAGCGAAAGGAATCAATGATTCATCTCTAGTTTTTTCAATCGTTGTTCCACATTATCTATTCGTTTACTGTCTTCAGCTAACTTCATGGTCGACAAGTTGACTTGTTGCAGCATTAAGTTTGTTTTCGCTTGACTTCTTTCCAATTTATCTACTTTCTTCTCGAAGCGTTCATTAAAACTTCTTTGCTCTTCATTGAAAATTTCTTGTCTTTCAATAAATTTTTTCTGCTTCTCAAAAAACGATTCGTGTTTACTTGAGGATTCCGTCAATTTTTTTAAAGTCAACCCCATATCCAATAGGAGGTTGTAAATTACATCTAATTCTGTATTTTTCATATAACATGTTTTTGTGCAACAAATATACTATACAATACCATTATATTCCTGCATAAATTGAACGCTTTTTTGAATGTCATCATGTATAATTCTATCGTGATGGATGAATGAAATTTGTTGACGATAGGCATGCAATAATTGTTCTATTATTGGAGATGATTTTTTATGTCCACGGAATTCAATGGCTTGTGTTGCATTCAATAATTCGATAGCCAATATAAGTTCTACATTGTTTACGATTTCATATAATTTAGTTGCTGCGTTGGCGCCCATACTCACATGGTCTTCTTGTCCATTGCTGCTCACAATGCTATCTACACTAGCTGGTGTACACAATTGTTTGTTTTTACTCACAATAGATGCGGCGGTATATTGAGCAATCATTAACCCACTATCTAGTCCTGCGCTTTGAATTAAAAATGGTGGAAGTTGTCGTTGTCCACTAATTAATAAATACGTTCTTCTTTCCGAAATACTTCCCAATTCTGCAATGGCGATAGCCAAATAATCTAAATTAATGGCAAGAGGTTGACCATGAAAATTACCACCACTTAATATCAAATCTTCATCAGGGAAAATGAGTGGATTATCTGTCACTGCATTTATTTCTTGTTCCACAATTTTTTCTACATGTGCTACTGCATCACGGGTTGCGCCATGCACTTGCGGAATACAACGAAAACTGTAAGGATCTTGTACTTGGGTTTTAGGTGCTGTTGCTAATTCACTTCCTTCCAGAATGCGCAACATATTTTTTGCCACTGCAATTTGCCCTTCATGCTTTCGTATGGTATGTATTGAAGCGGTGAATGGTTCGAGCTTTGCATCAAATCCTTCAAATGAAATGGCTGCAATCAAGTCTGCCCATTGCAACAATTTTTTTATTTTCAATAAACACCAAACGGCATAACTACTCATAAACTGTGTACCGTTAAGTAATGCAAGTCCTTCCTTACTTTGTAATTTCAATGGCGAAAACGGTAAACTATTTGCCTTCTGTTTAATACCATTGTTATACACTTCACCATGGTTTAGGAGTGGTAAACTTAAATGTGCTAAGGGTGCTAAATCGCCACTCGCCCCCAAGGAACCCAATTGATAAACAACTGGCAAAATATTTTGATTATAAAATGTAATCAAGCGTTTGGTTACTTCCAGACTAATGCCACTATTGCCATATGTAAAGTTCTTTATCTTCAATAACAGCATCAATTTTACAATGTCTTGTGGCACTTCATTACCTAATCCACAAGCATGCGACAAGACTAAATTGGTCTGTAACTGTTCTATGTCCTCTGGTGATATTTTTACATTGCATAAAGAACCAAAACCAGTATTAATACCATAATACGTTTTGTCTTCTTCTTGCATTTTTTTATCCAAAAACAATCTACATTTTACAATATTGTCCAAGCTAGTTTGGTGAAGCTCGAGTTGTTGCGATAATAAATTTTCAATATCTTCAATAGATAAATTATCAGTCGTTAGTTGATGCATGTTACGGTTACAATTTTATTTTTTCCAATTCTTTCCATCCTACAATTTCTATATCACTTCTTTTTTGGTAAGGATGATCGCCCAAAAGTAAATAGTTATTTCCTTTTGGCATTTTTTCTTGTGCATTAAATATATTTATGTTTTGCATAAAGCTACTGTCAAAAGTATTACTGTATTTCATTTCTAATCGATGCAATTTTAATCCATCTTCAATCAACAAATCAATTTCTTTTCCATTGCTTTCTCGCCAATAATAGAACTCAGGCTTTTCTCCCTTATTATACATGGTTTTCATGAGTTCAAGTAGGAGTGCATTTTCAAAAAGTCCACCCTTCAAGTAATGCTCATGCAGTTGTTCTTTCTTTTTTAGATTTAATAGATTACAAGCTAAACCAGTATCATAAAAATAGATTTTGGTTGATTTTATTAATCTTTTATTGAAATTATTATGATAGGGTCTGAGTTGAAATAAGATATAGCTACTTTCTAAAATACTCAACCAATTTTTCACAGTAGGTGCACTAATGCCCACATCGTTTGCTAATGAATGCATGTTTAATACTTGCCCAATTCGTCCAGCACAAAGTTTGAGAAAAGTTCTAAATTTTCCCAAATCACCAATGTTAGCCAATTGCCGAACATCCCGTTCTACATAGGTTTCAATGTAGTCGGCATAATATTGCGTTTCCGCTAATTTTTTATCATACAGTCGAGGATACATCCCTTTAAACAAAAATTCCTCAGTAGTTTTAGGATACCATTTGGTATTTTGTAATTCTTGTAATGAAAATGGTAATAATTTAAATAAAGCCACACGACCCGCTAGAGATTGTGATATATTATGTAGCAATAAAAAATTTTGTGACCCACTTAAAATGTATTGCCCCGATTTATTCGTTTCATCTACATGACTTTGTAAATAAGAAAATAAAGATGGAACTTGTTGCGCTTCATCAATGATTGTCTTACTTGGATATCTAGCTAAAAATCCCCTCGGGTCTTTCGCTGCAAATTCTCGATTATCAATCGACTCTAAAGAGACATATTCATATGTCGGAAAACTGTTTTTTAGAAAGGTACTCTTACCCGATTGTCGTGGACCAGTAATCGCAACAATCGGATATTTCTTGATTAATTTATTGACGACTACAAATAATTGTCGTTGTATCATGTATGCAAATGTAAAGTTCAATTTTAGATTTACATACTTTTATAATAAAAATCATTCGCGAAGCAACATCAGTATTTTTTGAAATTGAATATTCTATTTACTCAAAAACTAAACACTATTGGCAATCCAAAAATCACATTCACCGATTTCCCATTTTGTTGGCCAGGTTTCCATTTCGGCATTTTACGTACTACACGTATAGCTTCCTTTCCAAGTTCTTCACCTTTTTCTGGCATTTCTAGTACTTTTATATCCGTAATTTCTCCATTACTTTTCACTATAAACTTAATATAACTCTACCTTGTATATTGTTGTTCCCAGCGTTTATTGGGTATTTCAAATTATCCGATAAAAACTTCATCAATGCAGTTTCTCCTCCATTGAATTCTGGCATA
This sequence comes from Bacteroidota bacterium, assembly GCA_947476825.1. Classification (GTDB taxonomy): domain Bacteria; phylum Bacteroidota; class Bacteroidia; order Chitinophagales; family Chitinophagaceae; genus OLB11. Next base: position 13,676 of record CANJRV010000003.1, read on the forward strand.
CTCTCCACATACTCATAAATCTCGAGTTTTGTTAATATCGTATCCGTCATTCCAGGCATTTCGGCCGCTACTGTATCCTTTGGATTCTTCTTCATTTCATTTATTGATTTGCTATTTGTTTGTGCAACACTTTGCATACACAAAAGGGTTACCAGTATTATTATTCCTGTTATCACAACAGTCGTTTTTTGCACGAATGCATTTTTAGTGGTTTTGTACAGCATGGCAATTCTTGTTTTTATGGGATGATTAAAAAAAGGATGAACTAATAAAGTAGGTGTTTGCGAATAAGAAATAACTTGTAGCAAATTGTTGATATAATCTTCATTTGCAATTTGCTCTGTCGTAAAAGCATCGGCTTCAAACTCATGTACCAATTCCATTTCTTTATGGTAGAAGTATACAAATGGATTCATCCAACAAATAGCTTGCAATAAAGAAAAGTATATTTTATCACGGCTATGGTGCAGTTGCACATGTGCTAATTCATGTCGAATAATGGCAGGCAGTATTTCTTTTTTTCTACAATTTTCTGGCATAAAGATACTTTTGAAAAAGGAAAAGGGAGATTCGATAGATTGGCTATAATATACATTCCCTTCGGCAGAAGTTTCTTTTTCTGCATGTTCCTTTACTCGATAAATAATCACAAATCCTAATGCCATGCGTAATAAGCCCCAGAGCAAACCTACTGTGTATATACCCAAAATAATCTTCGCAAAATCAAGCTCTTTTTGTTGCAACGCCTTACCATAATTAGATATGTTTTGCAAGTCATGAATAAAATGAGTATTGAACTGTAAAGCCTGTAAAATAAATGTTTCAGGCAAAGAAATCAATGGTAATACGATGGCTAAAAGCGAAGTGATGATGAGGTATACTCTATTCCATCGATACGTTTTTTCGCTTTTTAGAAGGAGAGCATAGAGCGCATAAAATATGCCTAGGAGTAAAATAGTTTTTAAAAAATAGAATATCAAAGTTTCAATTTTGTAAGGTAAATAGTATTCAGAGTATTACGTATGTAGCAACTTTCAAGTTATAGTAAATGTGTCTTATGATTTAAAATCAGGTATACAAATGCATACATTCTAATTAAACTACAATTGGTTTACTCCCAACGTTTACCAAATCTAAAGTCTGCATAAATATTGTAGAAATTAGATATGTTATCGGTTGTGGTCATAATTGGAATTTTTTGCGTGTATAATTCAGCAGAAGCACCAATTTCAACACCTAAAAAAGTTTTGCGTGAAGTAGCATAATCAAAATAAAATCCAGAACGTATGGCAAGTCCAGGTTGCAATTTACTGGCACCGATACCTTTTGTAAAATCGCTGCCTCCTAAAATTGTTCCTTGGTTATTTAAGTCTAAAAAGTATACTTTATTTTGCTCTGTATACTTATCATATTTACGAACATATCCTGTTCCTTCTGGCAATAACAAATCTAAGTAATATGGTTTTAGAATGCCCAATGACAATGCGGCGGCGTACGACCAATGAATTACAACACTTTTTTTATCTAAGCGACCTGTAATCGGAACGGAGTTGCCATATCCAATTTTCAATTGATAGAAATTATTTATTTTGCCATACTTATACGAAACTGGCTTTGGTTCATTCGGGAAAACAATTGAAAAATTTTCATTGATGGTTTTGGATTCTTTCGGGCTCTTTTTTTCTGATATATCGAACCAAAGAAAATTAGTATGTGACTTTTCGGGATCTTCTATTTTCATAAAACCTCGTTGCACTAAGAAGGACCAACCATCGCTATTCAATCGGAAACCAAAAGCGATTTCTTGTGTAAGTGGTTGAATTTTTATTCTACGAGCGGCGCGTAAACGTTCATTTTTTTCTTCCAATGCGATCCTTCTTTTTTCCAACTCATTCTCATGCATTGCCTTTAATGAATCTCTTGTTCTGGTGGTTGCCGTACGAACAGAGTCTGTATATGCACGACGTACAGCATTCAATGAGTCCACTCTTGCCCTTGCTGCTATAGCCGATGAAGACTGGGCTATCGTCTGTAAAGACAATCCCATTAGTAAGAAAATTAATATAGATAAAAAGGGTTTCAAGGAATACCAAAACTAGTGTATTTTTACGAAAATTCACATAAATATGACAGCGGAAATAAGCTATGCCGGCGACTTAAGAACGGTTGCCACACATACACAAAGTGGAACAATTGTAGAAACTGATGCACCAAAGGACAATCAAGGTAGAGGCGAAAAATTTAGCCCGACCGATTTAGTAGCTAGTGCCTTAGGCTCTTGTATGCTAACCATCATGGGCATTGCAGCGCGCACACACGACATTGATTTGATAGATACAAAATTAGAAATTGAAAAAATAATGGTTGCCGATCCATTGCGTAGAATAGGGGAAATCAAATTAGTTTTTCATTTCCCAATGGGTAAAAATTATTCAGATAAAGAAAAAACAATTTTGGAACGCAGTGCCCTGACTTGCCCTGTTTATTTGAGTTTGCATGCAGATGTACAAAAAACGGTTGTGTTTAATTGGTAGGAAGATGTCAATTACATCCAAAAAAGTAAGTGGAAATAAAAATTAAAATTTGTAAGAAAATCCAATGCCGATTACTTCTTTGAATTGTGTACGAGGTCCAATCGCTTCGGGAATTCCATCACCATTTTTATCAATCGATATTTTAATATCATCGTCATACAGCAAATGCGTGGTGATGGTTGCAGAAATATATTTATTTACTTTAAAACCGATAATGTTTTCCCAACTCACATCAACGTTTGATGGATTGTGCAGGTAATTTGAAAACAAATCTAACCTTGATAATAATGAAACGCTTTTATCTTTGAAGAAAGTGCTTTGATAAACTAATCTGATATATCCGCCAAACTCACTTTTCATTGTTTTGCCATGCGTGAGCAATACGCCTGCAGAGTCATATGTTGCTTTGTCAACGCCAAACGCGCCAGCATCTGCAAGCAAGGCATTATTAACTATAGTATTCTTAATCGTTAAGGGTGCTATGAAAGCTGAAAAATGGCCATTCGGTTTATAGTCCATGCCGAGCGCGCCAACCAAATAGGCAGGTGCTAATAAATCAGAAATTTTTGTTGAATCATCTGGATAATTATAACCTGGTGTCATTTGTGTTATAAAATTTATCAATGCGGCATAATACCATTTTTTTGAAGCTGCTCTACCAAACTTAGAAGAAAAATCTATTTTATCATCCGTCTTAATTAGGCCTCCCTTTTTTCCTTGTTTCAGCAAACCATATCCAACATTCAGCATATTGTCACAAGAGGATTTTCCTTTTTTATAGTTTGCATAAACGCTTATTAGTCCGTTTATTGACATGGAGTTTTCTCCGCCCGAAGACCAGTTACTAAAGGATGCTTGTGAAAAACCTAGCCCGATTACGCCACCTTTTTTCCAACCACTGGTTGTGTCAGAACGTGTTGAACGGAGATTTTTTTCTGCTTCTGTTGTTTGTCCAAAAGTGATTTGACTAAAGAGTGTTGCTATAAAAATCAGTATAACTTTTGCTTTCATCCTGTGTGCTATTTTTTTTGTTTTAAAAATTTTACCGCAAATAAACAAAAGCAAATAATAAAATTACAAGCATTTTACTCATTTTATTTATTGCTAACTGCATTCATAATTTTCAATTTGTCTACGATTAAAAGAATAATAAATATGGACAAGGCCATGACAAGTGATGTAAATACAATGACTGCGAAGTATTTAATTTACTCCCCGCAGAGTCTCCGCCTCGGGACTTTGCGGTTTTGGAACTAAGAAAATTCACGCAGAGCCTGGAGGCGGAAACTCTGCGAAGAAAAAAAATCTTTCGAATTTCCAATCGACATTATTATATGAACCGTAAATGCAAGCAACACTATCATCAAAGATTTGCCTTATTTCATGTTCACTAATTTTTACATCATTTTTAGTTTTGCAACCAAGTGTGATGAATATTATTCCTAAAAGTATGGTTGTCGCTTGTGATTTAAAAGTCATGATACTTTTTAAACAAACACCCCTCCACCTAATACTTACTCATCCCACTTACACTTGGGAAAATGCCATTGGCTAAATCATCTACGATAGGTGAGCTTTGTGAATTGCCGTTCATAAAGGATTTCCAAATGAGGCGGCCATCACGAACATCTACGCAATAGATATAGCGATCAAAGGAAGTGAAATACACATAAAAACCATAAACTACTGGTGAAGATTTAATCAAACTACCAGCTGGGTATTTCCAACGAAGCGCGCCAGTAACGTGGTCGATAGCATATAAATTAAAATCATAACTGCCTACCAAAACCGTATTGGATGTTTCATGTACCGTTGGTGATGAAGAAACTCTTTCTGCTGTTTGGTATTCCCAACGAAGCAAACCAGAGGTAGTATCAATACAATAAATTCCAAAATCATCACTACCTACTATACACATACCACCATACACCATTGGCGAAGATTGTACTTTATCTGTAGTGCTAAATTGCCATTTAGACGAACCATTTATTTCGTAAATAGCATATACAAAATTATCAGTACCACCATAATATACTACGCTATTACTCACACTTGGAGAAGATACTACTGGACCAAATGCAATCGGGTTAGATTGCCAATTCAATAAACCGGTAGTAGCATTCACCGAAATACATCGGCCCGCTACACCTGCACCATTGTTTACATCTATACCTACAAATACAAATCCATTCACAACCGTAGGTGAAGTTTTACAAGGGACAGTTGGATCATAAGACCAAACTTGAACACCCGACAAATTCAAACAATATAATTTAGAAGAAGATAAATAGATTTTGTCATTATTGATCGCAATGGATGTTGAACTTTCTGGAATGATACCAATATTTGTTTCAATTAAAGCTTTTCCAGTCAAAATATCTACGGCATAAAAATAGCCAGTCTTGGTAACAAAATAAATTTTTTCTTTGTACAATACTGGCGTCCCTTCGCAATTGCCTTTGGTTATCACTTCCCAATTTTTTACGCCTGTATACACACCGTAACTGAGTAAAGTGCCATTGTCTGTTGTGATATAAACAGATTCTAATCTCACTTTTGGCAAAGGCAAATCCGTGCTTTTGGTTTTACTACAAGATATCATTGTCGTTATCAAACAAAAAGCGGCAATAGAAAATAGAATATGTTTCATGTGTTTATTTTAATTGTCCTTGGTTTACTACATCGGTATTTGGAATGCCATCTTTGGCGCACTACAATCTAGAGCAGTTTTGACTTGCATTTTAATACAGTACAAAAAGAACGAAACAAATATAAAAGAAAGATGTGACATAATTTGCTTTGCGCAAACTATTTTATAGCTATAACTAAATCTAATCCACGTAAAATCGAAGCCAACAAAAACATATACCGCGAATCAGCACTTTCTTTGGTGACTGCATTGCGGCAACGATTGCAACGGAAATCCTTTTTGCTGCGGAGCAAGAAAAAAGATTGAAGTGGAAAGCGTGTACGCCGCCCTAATTATTTTTAAACTTTTTTGAATAGTTTTAAATATAGCCCAATATCTTCAACATGCTTTGGAAGCTTTGTTCTTTGGCGTATAACCAGTCTATTAATTTCCCATTTTTATCATACTCCACTACCACATGTTTTGGCGAAGGAATCATGCAGTGTTTAATACCACCATAGCCAGCCAATTGATCTTGATAGGCGCCTGTATGAAAAAATCCGATATACAAAGGTTCTTTTGCTTCTGTAGCCGGAGTTGTACTTAATGGCAAATCATCTGGTTTACTTTTGGGCAAAAATACGGCATTGATATGTTCCTCTGACGTATAGAAATCATGGCTATCGCAGGTAAGTCCACCAAGATGTACCTCTTGGTATTCTTCATCCCATTTATTGATCGGTAACATCAAAAACTTTTCACCAATGCCCCATGTATCTGGCAATGTAGTGATGAAAGAGCTATCTATCATATACCAAATCTCTCTGTCATTTTGTTTTTTCTCATCCAAAACGCTGTAAATTATAGCGCCAGATTCGCCAACGGTAAATGAACCAAATTCGGTATAAATATTGGGTACTGCAACCTTGTTTTTCTTGCATACTTTCTTGATGGTCGCTACAATTTCATTGGTCATGTAATTGTAGTCGTAATCAAAACCTAAGGAATGTTTAATAGGAAATCCACCACCAATATTCAAACTATCTAACTCGGGTGCAATCTTTTTTAACTGGCAATACAAATTCAAAACCTTATTGAGTTCACTCCAATAATAGATATCATCTTTGATGCCTTTATTCATAAAAAAATGCAACATCTTCAATTGGAATCTTTCGTTGCCTTTTAATTTATCGACATAAAATTCTAAAATATCTCTGGTGCGAATACCCAAACGTGAGGTATAAAAATCGAAGGAAGCCTCTTCTTCTGCTGCGATGCGAATGCCTATCTTTACTGGATTCTTGACCCGAATAGACTTTTTATAATCGTCGAATTCATTTTTATTATCCAATACGGGAATCACATTGGTAAATCCTGAATTGATGAGGTAGGCAATATTCTTGGTATAGGCTTTGGTTTTAAAACCATTGCAAATGATAAATTTATCTTTGGTAATTTTTTTGCGTTGATACAGATTTTTTATGATCTCCAAATCATACGCGAATGAAGTTTCTAAATGCACATTATGCTTCACCGTTTCTTCTACAATAAATGAAAAATGAGAGCTTTTGGTACAATAGCAATAAAAATATTCTCCATCATATTTCTGTTTCTTGATGGCATCATTAAACATCTTTTTCGCTTTGGCAATTTGCATGCCTATTTTGGGCAAAAAAGTAATCTTTAGTGGTGTGCCATATTTATCGATCAACTTTTTTAAATCGACATCATTGAATTGCAAATAATTGTCTTTTACGTTAAAACCTTCTTGCGGAAAATCAAACGTTTGTTTTACGAGGTCAGTGTATGTATTGCTCATTCCTACAGAAGTAAAATTGTTTTTTTATAGAGTACAAATGTATATCGGTTTTTATTTTTTTAGGTATCTATTTTAGGTATTCTGCAATTGATTTAGGCTCGGCCTACCGCCACAAAATAACAAGTCCAATATACTGGTATTGTGTATGAATCCTAAGCGCTCTTCAAATACCTGCACATAGTGTGGCAAGTGGGTATACGTTGCAAAATTCTTAGCCATAAATTTTTGTCGATTATCCTTTATTTCTTCACTAGACTTTTCTGCATATTGAGCGGACAAAGAAAATGGTTTTTCAATTTTTAATAAGCAATTTACTATTTCTATACCACGTAAATTGACATCCATTAAAAATGCAAATTTAGTTTCAAAAAAAGGCCGCAAATCGTCCTCAAAGTATTCAAAATAGGGCGATCTACGATAACATGCTTGCAAGGTTTTCCAATGCAGAGCTTGCCAATTTTCGTGATTACAAACGCGTACATCTTTCATGATTTTTCGTTGGTTGCGCCCATGTTCCAACGGAATACTCAAGGTAATGGTTCCGTTTGGACCCACTATGTAACAACGATTGCGCAAGCTAGTCCGCACAAAATGTTCATATTGTTCGATAACACATTGTTCGGCAAGTAAATACTCTTGATACCAAGCGATGCATGGAAAATATTCACTGTCGAAAAGTGTAGATATTATTGGACACATAGTATTTTTACAAAATGGGGATAAAGGTAATCATTAGAATAATAGTTGTACTCTTACTTAATCCTTTCTTTTGCTCGGCACACAAACAAGATTCTATTCGAATTGTTCAACTATACAATACAGGACTAGCAGCCACTTCAACGGCTTACGTAGAAAATCCATTTTTTGATGTGGATGCGAAAACACTTTATTTTAGTGTAGATATGCAACGAAGCAATTCAGCCGATTCTTCTTTTCTGTTTATAGAAATTAAAAAGAAAACGGTGATGCAATATAAATTGCGTCCCATCTGCAGCAAAAAAATCTCGCTTAATGAATACACAGCAAACCCAATTCGAGATAGTATACCCTTAGAGGACAGTGTATTTGCATCGGGAAATTTTGAGCTCATCGCCAATTTTATGCAAGATTCTGCTACTGTATTGGATGTAAAAAAAGCTCGTTTCCAAGTATTACGAGACGCCAATCAGAAAGTAAAGGACGAATTTTTAGCTGTTGCAAGCGATATGGATAACCATATTGTAGACATGTCTAAAACATTCGTTGCCAAATACGACATCACACAATTACATAAAAATATCAATGCTCTGTCACCATTGGCTCGAGGTGCTGAAATCAAAGTAATACGTGCTATTGCAGAAAATAACGATACTTCCTTTTTGCAACATTTTTTGTATAATTTTTGGTTCAACCGAAACGCTACAAATCCAGAAAAGGCTTGGCTAGAATATGTCGAGAAACTAAATTATGTTGCAAAACAATATGGTTCGGTTAGCCAACTTGGATTTGAAACCGATAGAGGCAGAATCTATTTGGTATATGGCGAGCCCGACAAACTAGATCGTATGGCGAATGAAAAAGGTGCCTTGCCTTACGAGGTATGGTATTACAATAATGTCGAAAATCGTGGTATCGTTAAGTTTTTATTTTATCAACCGGGGATGTTGGGTTCACAAATGTTTTTATTGACTTCGTCAGAATCAGACGAAGGAATAGATCCCTATTGGAAAAGTAAATTATTGCGTGATCCAAATGACAGTGATAATAAATTAACGCATCGCGTATTTGAATATTTTAAATAAACAACATGAAAAAATTACAAATTTTCTGCTTAGTGGCAATGGCATTTATTCTATTACAATCTGGCGGTTGTAATAAAATAAAAGAGCTAGATTATAAGGGCATTAAAAGTACAAAATTGGAATCGATCAATTTTCACAATACAGCGATTCGGATTAACTTAGAATATTTCAATCCGAATAATTTCAGTATCGATGTGAAAGAAACCAACTTAAGTATTTTTCTGGATGATAAATTTGTGGCGCTAGCGGATCAACCCGAAAAAACAAAAATACCGAAGAATTCTCTGTTTGAATTTCCGATTGTTGCTCATTTTGATCCCTTAAAAATTATGGGACCTGCTTTGAAAAGTTTTTTGGCAAAAACCACCAAACTCAGGCTACAAGGCACAGCCAAACTCGGCAAGGATGGTATCTTTATTAAAGTGCCAGTAGATATTGTAGAGGAGATTAATTTAAGAAATTGATGAGTGCTTAGCGTTACTTATTTATATTCCTAAGTATAAATGGCGTACAATTACACCTTTTAGGAACATAAAAAGTGGAATATTACACCTTTTAGGAACATATAATGTGTAATATTGCACATAATCGGAACATAAGGAATTATTTATGCAATTTAAAAGGGACATATTACCAGAGCTATTTAATTGGAAGAATGCAAAAGATCGAAAGCCGTTATTACTCAAAGGTGCAAGACAAGTTGGAAAAACTTCCTTATTGAAAGAATTTGGTAAAAACGCTTTTACAGAAGTTGCTTATTTTAATTTCGAAGAAAATCCAGGTCTCAAACAGTTTTTTGAAAATACCAAAGATGTAAAACGAATCATAGATAATTTATCGTTAGTGCACGGCAGTAGTATTCAAGCCCAAGACACATTAATTATTTTTGATGAAATTCAAGAATGTAATCCAGCCCTCAACACCTTAAAATACTTTTGTGAAAATGCTCCTGAATATGCGATTGCAAGTGCAGGTTCATTATTGGGAATTACACTCGGAAAAGAAGCATCGTTTCCTGTTGGTAAGGTTGATTTTATCGACATTTATCCATTGACGTTTATTGAATTTTTGAATGGTTTCGAACCTAAGCTTGCAGAATATATGATGCATGCAAGGCATACTGAACCCATTCCAGATATCTTCTTTCAATCTCTTCTTGAAAAATTTAAAATGTATTTTATTTCAGGAGGAATGCCCGAGGCTGCAAGAAAACTAGTTGCAGAGAAAAGTGTTACGTCCACACAACATATTTTGAAAACCATATTGACTGGTTATGCATTAGACTTTTCAAAACATGCACCTTCAAAAGATATTGCTCGAATTGGATATGTCTGGAATTCTATACCTTCTCATTTGGCACGAGAAAATAAAAAATTTCTATATCAAACAGTGAAGCCAGGCGCCAAATCAAGAGAATATGAAGATGCTTTGTTATGGCTTATTCAAGCGGGTTTGATTTATAAAGTTAGTCGATGTGCTAAACCCAACTTACCCTTATCTGCTTATGATGACTTATCTGCTTTTAAATTATATTTATTTGATATTGGATTGTTGCGCAATTTGGCTCAATTAGATCATGAAGTCATTAACAATGGTAATACATTATTTACAGAGTTTAAAGGTTCTCTTAGTGAAAATTATATTCTGCAAAGTTTAGTTTCTCAATTTGATAGCATGCCCCGATATTGGACATCAGAAGGGAAAGCGGAAATAGATTTTATTCTTCAATATAAAAATACAATAATTCCGATTGAGGTAAAATCAGACGAAAATATACGAAGCAAGAGCATGACTTTTTATCATCAAAAATATAACCCTAACATTCGAATTCGGTTTTCATTACGGAACTTTTCATTCAAAGAAGGCTTGCTCAATATTCCATTGTTTATGGCAGATCAAACCAAGAGGATATTGGAAAATGTATTAACAGAAATTTGAACGAAAACAAAAAAGTTGTAACAGTAATTTGCTTTATAACTACTCTCTATCAAATTTTAATCGAAGACCCGATTCATCGCTACAAATTTGTCCTTCATGGTATACCCTATTTCCATTCACAAAAGTACTGTTGATGGAAGAATGAAAAGTGTGTCCTTCAAATGGACTCCAAGCACATTTATATAAAATATTTTCTTTGTTTACGGTATAGGATTTTTTCATATCAATCAATACACAATCTGCATAATAGCCTTCGCGAATATAACCTCGTTCGGCAACTTGAAAACATTGGGCTGGGGCATGACAAGCTTTCTCTACTATTTTCTCCAAACTGATTCTTCCTTCTGCATACGCTTCTAATAAAATCAACAAACTATGTTGCACCAAAGGCACGCCAGCTGGGGCTTCTAGGTAGGGCTTTTGTTTTTCTTCCCAAGTATGTGGCGCATGATCTGTGGCAATAATATCCAAACGATCATCTAATAAAGCTTTCCATAATGCTTCCTTATTTTCCTTTTCTTTTATGGCAGGATTGCATTTGATAAGATTACCATATTGCGCATAATCATCGGCAGTAAAATGCAAATGATGTACACAAACTTCTGCTGTAATTCTCTTTTCTTTTAACGGAAATAAATTGGTAAACAATTGCAACTCCTTTTCCGTACTGATGTGCAAAATATGTAAACGAGTGTTGTGCTTTTTTGCCAATTGAATAGCAGAAATGGAAGATTCGTAACAGGCTTCTACATCACGGAGAATTGGATGAAATCGAGCATGATTTATATCTATATTTTCTGCTTTTAATCGTTCCAAGTTTTCACGGATGATTCCTTCTTTTTCACAATGGGTTGCGATCAACACTTCGCTTTCTGCAAAGATTGTTTCGAGCGTAATAATATTATCAACCAACATATTACCTGTACTAGAACCCATGAATATTTTTAAGCCGCAAATATTTTTCTTGTGTTTATTTATTTGCAAGGCATCTTGGATATTATCGTTGGAAACCCCTAAAAAAAAGGAATGATTCGCCAGGGAACCATGCGCTGCAATGGCAAATTTTTCTTCCAGCAATTGCAAATTCAAGGTAGGTGGAATCACATTTGGCATTTCCATAAAACTAGTTACACCGCCTGCTACCGCTGCACGCGCCTCAGAAGCAATAGTTGCCTTATGGGTTAATCCTGGTTCTCTAAAATGCACTTGATCATCTATCAAACCGGGTATCAAATGCAGACCTTCTCCATCTATTTCGATAAAGCCGCCTGCTGGATTAATGGAGGTATCTATCTTTTCAAAGCGTCCATTTTTTATCCAAACATCTTGTTGTTTGATACTGCCTTCATTGACAACTTGTACATTCTTTATTAGGTAATTTTTCATAGCTTGTTCTTTTGCAAATGTAATTTGAATTACATTTACGACTTATAAAAATAAGTAAACAACATGAAAAAAATATTTCTGCTTGTCGCCCTTTCGATTGTTGCTATCCACTCTCATGCACAATCTGGTTTTATGAAAAGGAATGCAGATGATGCTTTTCTCATTGATAGATTAGACGTGCTTAGTGGTCGACTTTCCGATTCTTTATATACTACTTTACAAGGAATGCCGCGGAAAGATGTTGTGCAGTTCGTAGAAAAATATTTAAGTACACATGAGTATACTTTAAGCGAAAATGAAAAGTATGATTTAAAACTTATCCTTTCCAAAAATGGAGAATGGACTATCAGTGGAGAAGGCGCTATTAACGCTAAAAAGCCCATCAGAGGTCAATTGTATGAAAAGAAACCAGACATGCTTAATATCCATAAAGATGAGTTTGACCTTATTATTAATCCAATTATTTATTATCAACAAACAGCAGAGAAGGGGAATTTAAAAGAAATATTATTTGTGAATACGAAAGGTATAGAAGTACGTGGCAATATTGGAAAACGAATTGGTTTTTATTCTACCTTCACGGATAATCAAGAACGTGGACCTTTGAATCACCAGAATTATGTAGCACATTATAGTGCAGTTCCAGGTGGACCAACGTATTACAAAGATTTTAAAATTGGCAAACCAGGTATTGCGCAAGATTATTTAAACGCAACTGGTTATGTAGATTTGAATGTATACAAAAATAAAATCACAGCCGCTTATGGTCAAGATCATTTTCAAATTGGTGATGGCTATCGAAGTTTATTCTTAAGTGATTTTGGCAGCAATTATACCTTTTTCAAATTGAATACTAGGTTTTGGAAATTCAATTACCAAAATTTATACATGGAACTTACGCCACAATTTAAACGTGGTGGAGACAAATTATTAAGTAAGAAATATGCGACTATGCATCACTTGAGTATCAATGTGACTAAAAAATTAAATGTTGGTGTTTTTGAAAGCATCACATTTGGACGACAAAATTTTTATGATTTCTCCTACATGAATCCTGTTATTTTCTTACGAAGTATGGAGCAAAAAAATGGTAGTCCCGATAATGCCATGTTGGGTTTAAATTTTAAGGCAAGCACCCCTTTTCATTCTGTAGTTTACGGACAAGTAATATTAGATGAATTTAAACTAGCAGAAATAAAAGCACGCAATGGTTGGTGGGGAAATAAGTACGGTATTCAATTAGGATGTAAGATTGCGGATCCATTCCGTATTAAAAATTTATTGGTTCAAGGAGAGATTAATATGGTAAGACCATTCACCTATACCTTCCGTGATTCGGTTGCCAATTACACGCATTATAATCAAGTGCTTGCTCATCCTTATGAAGCTAATTTTATTGAAGCGAACTTCATTGTGAGTTACAAACCATTCAAGAAAACATATATCACTTTCAAAACCTTCTATAATCGTCATGGTAGAGATTCGGTAAATGCACCAAAAACCTACGGCGGTAATATTTTCACTTCGTATTCTAATCTAAAATCGAAATATGGCAATAGCCTATTACAAGGTTATGTTTCGAAGGTTATGTATGGCAATTTAAATTTGTCTTATGAATTAAGAAATAGTTTATTCTTAGATTTGGGATTGACGTATAGATCAGAAAGCTCAACATCCAAATCTAATCCTACCTTCAACAGTACACAAGTGTATACAGGTCTTCGTTTGAATGCGCTTCGTAGACAATATGATTATTAGAAAGAGGAATAAAAAAGTACACAACATTGCTCTATTGAATGGTGTCATCAACTAGCAACTTAAAATTTCGTTTGAGTAGACCAACAGATAGAAAACAATTTATCTCAATAAGCCATAAGAATATTTTGCTGCCTAGCATAAAAAATGTTTCGTTCATCCTAAGTTTTCATGCTAGACATTTCATGCCATCGAAAACGTTTTCACAGTTTGTGTCAAACGAGGAATTCGAAGGTACAATGTTTCATCTTTATTCTAAATCTCAATAGAAAGAAAATGATGAGGATAGCAGAATGCCCCGCTTGAGCTAAACTGTGTGTTAGCGGTTCGGTTTTCCTTGTATTCTATTTTTCAGATATAGCAATGTACTTTTTTAATTCTGTTTGCTTTTCTGCTTGTTTTATTAAAAAGTCTGCTACGTCAGCTCTATTAATTCCGCCTATATTAATTCCTTTGAATAATTTATTTTCAATACGGTATTTCTCTGTCAATTCCTTGTCTAATAGCCTTCCTGGTCTCACAACTGTCCAATTCAGATCGGAATTAGTTATAATTTCTTCCATTTTAGTTTTGTCAGCATAAACGTCTTTTAAAAAGTATTTTAAAAACATCTTTACAAGCCAAGAAACATAATTTTTACTTTCTCCAGCTCCAAATCCTGTAACAAAAATAAATGGAATATCTATTTTATGCTCCCTGTGTATTTCCACAATTAATTTTGCAAAATCTGAAAAAAGGGTAGTCGATTTCATATTCTTCCCAGTCCCCAATGTTATAATTAGAGCATCTGCGTTTTGGATTGCATTTAATACGTCAGCTTTGTTAGTCGCATCACCAAGTATCATTTTTATCGATTTTTTCTCTTGTATTTCAATTTCAGATCGAGAAATGGTCGTAATCGAATGATTTCTATTTAATCCTCTTTTTACTGTTTCTAGTCCAATTCCAGCCGAGGCTCCTATAATTGTTATATTCATTTTGGTTTTGATCGATTTTGGTTTTGAGCTGACCGCTAACTTAGTTGTTAGAGGTGGTTTATTTCATTTAAGTAATCTGTTATGTTAAGTATTCTTGTTTCTTCAATCTTATCAAGTACAAGTAAATCGTTATCATTGGTGATTAGATAATTGGCCTTTGAATCTATAGCTAGGGATAAAAGAAAGCTGTCATTTGGATCTCGACATATTTCTACAGAAGTTGTGACTGTAAAAACCTCTGAATAATTCTCAAGGAGTCTCATAAAATCTATCACGTGTTGGAATGGGAAGTACTTTCTGAATTTATCTCTTTGTGTAACTGAAATAACTCATTGATGGATTCATTGCTGAATAATAATATTAGACCTTCATACAGAAAGTAATTTTCTATAAAATTCTGTTTTCGATTAATTAAAAAGTTTATCCAAATATTGGTATCTACAATTACCTTATTTCCTGCTTTCATAACGTTCTGCCCTGACTTTCTTGACTTCTTCAGTTATTTCTTCCATATTAGGTATTTCACCTTCAGCTTTTTTTCGGAAGCCTTCAACGATTTCAAGAAATTTTTTGTTTGTCTTCTCTTTGATGGAAATCAAATTCAAATCAGCAAGATCATTAATGAGCTTTTCCGCTTTTGGGTTCAATATTTCAATTTCTAGGATATTCATTTTGCTAAGATAACAAATAATAATTCGATCTATGATTTTCTACGAAGAGAATTGGATAAGAAAATAAAATGCATATTACTGTACTTGTTCTGTGAGCTCTGCTATGTTTATTCCCGAATGGCTTTCATCATAAACGCATTCGCCATTTCTAATTAATAGCAATTGAGGCGATTCATGATGTACCTGAAAACGTTCCGCAATCAAATGCGAGATGTTTCGGAATTTTAATAAATCCAAATAATAAAAATCTACAGAATCTGGTGCTGGCCCACGTTCTATGCGTGCAAGCGCAACACTACTAATTGAACATCGTGTACTGTGTTTGAAAATAACGATAGGCTTTGTGTGACTAGCAAGAGTGATATCATCCAATTGCTTTTCTTCAACCAAGGGCAACCAAGTCATATTGGTTTTTAATTAAAGGCCCAAAAGCTTTTGAATAGAAATATGTTGCGGACAACCATACTTTTTCTTGGTAGCGCAGGAAGAGAAAACGGTTGCGCAAATAACTGCCACTAGGAATATTTTATAAGTTTTTCTTTTCATTCTTTTAATTATTTATTAGATTATACCTTTGCAAATGTACATTTTTTAATAAAAAAAACTATTAATGACCAATATATTAGTTTTCGGGGCTGGCAAATCATCCGCATATCTGATCAAGTATTTGTTAGAACAGGCCACAAAATATTTTTGGCAAGTAACTGTGGCGGATGCAGATATTAATTTAGCATTGAAACGTGTGGGTGATCATAATTTTGGAACGGCGTCTCAACTCAATATTCATGAAGAAGCTATTAGACGAAGAATGATTAGCAATGCGAGTATTGTTATTTCCTTATTACCACCCGACTTACATATCGTTGTTGCAAAGGATTGTATTTTACTCAAGAAACATTTAATTACTGCTTCTTATGTGTCACCCGAAATAAGAGTACTGCATGAAGAAGCAAGAGATGCTGGACTCATTTTCATGAATGAAATAGGTTTGGATCCTGGCATTGATCATATGAGTGCCATGAAAATAATTGATGAAGTAGAAAGATTAGGTGGTGATATCTATTCCTTTAAATCTTATTGTGGTGGATTGGTGGCACCGGCCTGCGATACAAATCCTTGGCATTATAAAATATCTTGGAACCCGAGAAATATTGTGCTTGCTGGTAAATCAGGTGCACACTTTCTTCGGGATGGTATAGAAAAAACAATAGACTATTCTGCCTTATTCCATGAAATAGAAAAAGTAAAAGTTCCCGATTTTGGTTATTTATCTGCTTATGCAAATAGAGATAGTTTAGGCTACCAAAATTTATATGGATTGCAACATGTGAAAACCATGCTACGAGCCACCTTTAGATATGAAGCATTTTGTGTAGGATGGGATAGTATTGTGCAACTTGGATTAACCAATGAAACTGACCAGCACCAAGCGTATGTGATGACGTATAAAGATTGGTTCATGGCGGTGACTGCAAACATTAAAGGTTCAACACCGAAGGAACGTATTGAGCATGTCGCTAAAGATTCTAAACAATCTCTGGAGTTATTAGAGTGGTTAGGCATTTATGAGAATGAAAAAATCAATCTGCCTTCGCCTTCGTCTAGCGCCGATATTTTATTAAAACGCATCGACGAAAAGTGGGCTATGTTACCCAATGATAGAGATATGATAGTGATGCACCATGAGTTTGAATATGGTCGTAAAAATATTGATGCAAAATTGTCGAGCACCCTTATTGTAGAAGGTGAAGACAAAACCTATACCGCCATGGCAAAGACGGTTGGTTTACCAATGGCAATTTTTGCAAAAAATTTATTGACTGGCAAAGTCAAAAATCAATATGGCGTCATGATACCGATCTCAAAACATATTTACAAGCCTATTCTGAAGGAACTGAGCACTTATGGTATAGAGTTTACGGAATTGGTGTAGGGGGAATTGAGAAGCATTCGATTGAAGAATTGGTTAGGGTGATGAATAAAAATGAGACTGTAGTTTGAGGATTGGCAACAATCATTTATTATTTGCACTAAGGTAGATTTGTAAGAAAAGTAATTATTTAATTTCGAAAAAGAATCAACATGAAAAAAACAATCTTCTTTTTAATTCTTACTCTTTGTTGTATCAAAAACACGATGGCACAAATATATACTGGCTCGCCAGCCATTGGTATACGGATTGATACGCTAAATTTCACTACGCCAACCCCTATCAATAATGGACCTAGTTTAATTACTAATTTTTATCTAGACTGTGATAGCATACCCAATATGAAAATATATGATAACTATTACAATTATTATTCACCTTCCTTTCACCTTTATAGGGGTTCGAATTTAAGTTTTCTTGATACTAATTTACAATGTGGATTTGTTGTATTTAATCAGTCTCTACCTCCAGTAAATTTCCTACGAACAGATAGCTTAAATGCTGGCTATTTATTAAATAATAATTCTCTAATTAATTGGATAACACCAAATCAATTAGTAATCGCTAGTCATTACATTTCATCAGTTTCTAATTTAGACTATACAACAGGTTTTGTTAACAAATATATTCCTATCAGAAAAAAATATGGGACAGAGTATTTATATGGTTGGATATATTTAACTTCTGACTTCAGTTCGAATTCCATTTATAGTAGCACTACCATTCATCAAATTACCAAATTCCCGAAATTAAAAGTTATCCATGACACCTTAGCTTGTATCTCAACCTATACCTTCTTAGATGGATTTACAATGAATAATGTTTTTCAAGATACTGTTTATGATTTTGCACTGCCGTCGAGTATAACAAATTGCGATAGTTTAGTAAGGACAAGATTGCATGCTAATTTTCAAAATTATGCTAATAATTATGATACAGTCTGTTTTGGAACAGCCTATACATTTTTAGATGGCATTAATCAGGTAGTAACAACAAATCCAACTATTCATTTTAATAAATTTACTGCACAAAATGGATGTGATAGTATAATTAAAACCATCTTATATGTTCGTGCAAAAGATAGTAGTGATACAACGATTTACCTACACTGTTTATCTAATTATACCTATCCCGATTTGATAAGCGAACAAAATATTTTATTTGATACATTTCATGTAAGTCATTTTATAAACCAATTTGGCTGTGACAGTTTAATTACCACCAACCTTATTGTAACCTACGATACAACAATTGAAGTAGTTAATATATGCAAAGGAAGTAGTTATACATTTCTTGATGCAACAGTCGTAAGTAATATCCAAACAAATATTTTTCATGTGAATCATTTTGTTTCTATGTTCGGTTGTGATAGTTTAATAATAACTAATCTTCATGTGAAGCCAACTTTTAGCCAAAACGAAACCATAAATTTATGTAGTGGAAGTAACTATACTTTTCATGATGGAGTAGTTTTAAATAATATCATTGCAGACACCTTTCATACAAGCCATTTGATTTCGTCATTCGGTTGCGATAGTGTAATTACAACTAATCTTCAAGTGAATCCAACTTATAATCAAAATGAAAGTAGTAGTATATGTAGTGGAAGTAATTATACTTTTCATGATGGAGTAGTTTTAAATAATATAATTGCAGACACCTTTCATACAAGCCATTTGCTTTCCTCATTCAGCTGCGATAGTGCAATTACAACTTATCTTCAAGTGAATCCAACTTACAATCAAAATGAAAGTAGTAGTATATGTAGTGGAAGTAATTATACTTTTCATGATGGAGTAGTTTTAAATAATATCATTGCAGACACCTTTCATACAAGCCATTTGATTTCTTCATTCGGTTGCGATAGTATGATTACAACTTATCTTCATGTTAATCCAACTTTTAGCCAAACAGAAAGTACTAGCTTGTGTAAAGGAAGTAATTATACTTTCCTTGATGGTGTAATATTTTCCAATATTCTTTCTGACACATCACACGTAAGCCATTTAGTTTCGACATTTGGTTGTGATAGCACGATGACAACTAATCTTCATATTCAACCAACCTACAACCAAATAGAAAATATTAATTTATGTTTTGGCAATAATTATACTTTCTATGATGGTGTTATTTTTTCAAACATTGTGTCAGACACATCACACGTAAGCCATTTAGTTTCGACATTTGGTTGTGATAGCACGATTACAACTAATCTTCATATCAACCCAATATACAACCAAACAGAAAATATTAATTTATGCAGTGGTAATAATTACACTTTTTATGATGGAATCGTTTTTTCAAATATCATGGCAGATACTTCACACGCTAGCCACTTAGTTTCTGTGTCAGGTTGTGATAGCACGATGACAACTAATCTTCATATCAACCCAGCATTCAATCAAACTGAAAATATTAATTTATGCGTTGGCAATAATTATACTTTCCATGATGGAATTATATTTTCAAATATTATTTCAGATACTTCACACGTAAGCCATTTAGTTTCGATATCAGGTTGTGATAGTATTATTACAACTCATCTTCATATTCAACCAACCTATAACCAATCAGAAAATATTAATTTATGCATTGGCAATAATTATACTTTCTATGATGGAATCGTTTTTTCAAATATCATGGCAGATACTTCACACGTAAGCCATTTAGTTTCGATATCAGGTTGTGATAGTATTATTACAACAATTTTGACCATAGCAACAATAGATACTAGCGTTACCCAATTTGGAACTCAACTTACATCCAATGCGCAAAACATAAATTATCAATGGTTCGATTGTACTAACCAATTCATTTTAATTGGTGATACAAACCAAATTTATGTAGCTTCCCAAAATGGGACTTACGCAGTTATTTTGAACAATGGTTCGTGCATTGATACTTCTTCTTGTTATCCAGTAAACAGCGTTTCTGTAAACGATTTTACCAAAGAAAATCAAATTCTGATTTACCCTAATCCAACAAATTCTATACTCAATATAGAAATTAAAAATTTAAATATTAGCCATTCCAATATGGAAGCCACATTATGTAACACGCTTGGAGAGGTTCTTTTAAAAGAAAAAATAAAACCCAATGGCAAGGCGCAGTTTAGTGTTTCTACTTTAAGTAGTGGCGTATATTATATCCGATGCGAAGGATATTGTAGGAAGATTATTAAAGAGTAATAGGTTTAATATTTCATTCCGCATTCTTCACAATTTCCTCCACCACACTTGGGTCCAACAAAGTAGAAATATCCCCCAGATTCTCTGTATCCCCTTCTGCAATTTTACGTAAAATACGCCGCATAATTTTTCCACTTCTGGTCTTGGGCAAGCCACTTACAAATTGAATCTTATCTGGTTTCGCAATGGCGCCAATCAAACGAGTAACCGTCGCTTGTATATCCTGCGCTGCATTTTTTTTATCTATCCCTTCGCCATGAAAAATAATATAGGCATAAATCCCTTGTCCTTTAATTTCATGCGGATAGCCAACTATCGCGCTTTCAATAACACCCGTATGACTATTGATGGCATTTTCTAATTCGGCTGTGCCAATGCGATGCCCACTCACATTCAACACATCATCTACACGACCTGTTATGCGGTAATTCCCTTCAGTGTCGCGCAGACAACCATCGCCCGTAAAATAAAGATTTGTATACATCGAAAAATAAGTAGTACGACATCTCTCATGATCGCCATAAGTAGTTCGTATCATAGAAGGCCAAGGAAATTTAATGGCTAAATTTCCACTCACTATTTCGCTTGGCAATGTCGCCAATGAAGCATCACTTCCTTCTATCACCTGTCCATTTTCTTGCACCAAAATGGGTTGTATACCCGGCATGGGCAAAGTGGCATAAGTTGGTTTTTGTGGTGTAATACCCGCAAGATTTGAAATGAGAATTCCACCAGTTTCTGTCTGCCACCAAGTATCTACTATCGGACATTTTTCTTTACCAATATTTGTATGATACCAATGCCATGCTTCTTCATTAATGGGTTCGCCAACGGTCCCCAATATCTTCAAAGAACTTAAATCTTTGTCGTTCAATGGATCGGTTCCAAAACTCATCAAGCTTCGAATAGCAGTAGGCGCAGTGTATAAAATATTGACTTTGTATTTATCTACTATATCCCAAAACCTGCCTGCATCAGGCCACGTAGGAATTCCTTCAAACATCAAACTAGTAGCCCCAGCAGAAAGTGGTCCATATACGATATAACTATGCCCCGTTATCCAACCAATATCTGCCGTGCAAAAATGAATATCACCAGCTTGATATTGAAACACGTTGATGAAAGTATAATTGGTATACACCATATAACCAGCCGAACTATGTACCACTCCTTTTGGCTTGCCTGTACTTCCCGAAGTATATAAAATAAATAAGGGATCTTCCGCTTCCATGGCTACTGCTTCAAAAAAAGTGATGCCTTGCTCTATTACTTCATGCATTTCTTCATGCCACCAACTATCTCTTCCTTTCAGCATGCTAATGGGCATATTATTACGAGCCAACACAATCACTTTTTGCACCGAATCACATTGAACCAAAGCCTCATCCATCACATTCTTCAATGGAATTTCTTTGTTCCCTCTATAACCGCCATCGGCTGTAATCACTAGCTTACAAGAGGCATCATTGATTCTATCCGCAATACTTTGTGCTGAAAATCCACCGAAGACTACAGAGTGAATGGCACCTATTCGAGCACAAGCTAAAATGGCAATTGCCAACTCAGGAACCATAGGCATGTAAATGCAAATGCGATCGCCTTTTTGGATGCCCTTGTTTTTTAGTACGTGCGCAAACTGGCAAACTTGCGTTAATAATTCTTGGTAAGTCAATACACGATTGGCTTCATGCACATCATTACTTTCCCAAATCAAGGCAGAGGTATTCGGTTGCTTTTCAGCCCACCGGTCCAAACAATTTTCGGTAATATTTAATTGTCCGCCTTTAAACCATTCTATTTTCGGCTCTGTAAAATTCCAATCTAACACTTGATTAAATGGCTTTTTCCAACGAAAATAATTTGCAATCTCGCCCCAAAACTTTTCTGGATTTTCAATACTCTGTTTATATACTTCATGGTATTGTTCAAGCGATTTTATTTGATAAGGAAAGGACATCTTTTATATTTTTTAGAAGAGATAAATGTACAAGGATTTAAGAAAGGCACAGAACATTTTATAGCACTCTTTAGAATGTAGCAAAAAATCTACTCTTATGCTCTAGCGCATTTTTTGAAAAAAAAATAATGCTACAGTCTAATGGTGTAGCGTATTTTTTGAAAAAAAAATTAATGCTACAGTATGGGCGGCATAGACGTCCTGATGATAAATGTCAGGATCTGTTACCGCTCAAAGCAGCGGAATCAAGACTTTCCATTCCAATCTTTTTGCTTGCTTCGCCGCAAAAAGGATTTCCATTTCAATCGTTGCCGCAATGCATTCATCAAATAAACCCTTTGGTTGAAAAATTTTACTTTGAGTGAATGGAAGCATTCCTTAAAATAATTTCGTCCTTTATTTTGCATCCTGTCGTATTATTGATAGAATTTTAATAGAGGACAAAACCAATGAAAATACTACATACATCTGATTGGCATTTAGGCAGGACACTCTATTCTAAAAAAGAGCGTCAAGAAGAACATACTGCATTTTTAGAATGGTTGCTAAAGACAATACAAGAAAATTCAATTGACCTATTACTCATTGCAGGCGACATCTTTGACACAGCATCGCCAAACAGTACTTCTCAAAAAATGTATTACGACTTTCTAATACATGTTAGAAATTCGGGTTGCGAAAATGTAATTGTAGTAGGTGGCAACCACGACTCGCCAAGTTTTCTTAATGCACCCAAAGACATTTTAGCCGCACTTAATGTTTCTGTAATTGGTAATGCAAGTGAAAACATCAAGGATGAAATTATTGTCGTCAAAGACAACAACGAAAATCCTATTGTTATTGTTTGTGGCGTTCCTTTTTTACGAGAAAGAGATATTAGCCGTTTTGCCGAAGGAGAAAATTATACAGACCGTTCAAAACGAATTAATGAAAACATAAAAAAACACTATCAGGAAATTGCTGAACTTGCAGAAAATCAACGACAAGAATTAGGTGCTAATATTCCAATTATAGCAACTGGACATTTATCTGTTGCGGGTGGGCAAAGAAACGAAGACGATGGTGTGCGAGAAACATATATCGGAAATATTGAAGCAGTTGGTAGCGACATTTTCCCTGAAGTATTCGACTATGTTGCACTTGGACACTATCATATTCCGTCTGTAATTAAAGATCATATTCGATATTGTGGCTCACCTATTCCAATGGGATTTGGCGAAGCAGGACAAACTAAATGTATTTATGTAATTGAATTTAATAATGGAAAAAATATTGAAACAATAGAAATTCCAGTTTTTCAAAAATTAGAATCTGTTGTTGGCGATAAAAACTTTATAGAAAACCGATTGATAGAATTGAAGAATTCAAATTTGTCTGTGTGGGTAGAAATTATTTATAAAGGCAAAGAAATTTTTCCAGATTTTTCCGCGTGGGTTAATGAACAAACAGCTGATTCTAAAATTGAAATATTAAAACAGCAAAACCGTCAACACCTAAATGAAGGTTTAACAACAAATGACACAACAGATTCTCTTGACGAACTTAATTCCTTTGATGTTTTTGAAAAGCTTCTTGATAAAACAGTTATTTCAGACGAACAAAAAGAAGAATTGAAAGAATCGTACAAAGAAATTGTTGACAGTTTAAACCTAAAAGATTAATGCCTAATGAAGATATTAAATCTTAAATTCAAAAATATTAATTCGCTATCTGGCGAAAATGAGATTGATTTTACCAATCCATTATTTACAAACGATGGACTTTTTGCGATTACTGGAAAAACAGGTGCAGGTAAGAGTTCTATACTTGATGCTATTTCATTAGCCTTTTATGGAAAAACTCCACGAGTAGATATTACTGGTAGCGAAAACGCTGTAATGACAAGGGGTGAAAAGGATTGCTATTCCGAAATTGTGTTTGAAGTAGCAGGTAAAAAATGGAAATCTTCTTGGAAACAAGAACGTGCACGAACAGGAACCCTAAAACCAGTAAATAGAATAATTGCAGATTTTGACGATAAAATCATTGCGGACCAAGTGCGCTCTTGTGATACAGAAATCGTTAAAATCATTGGGCTATCATTTGAACAGTTTACAAAAGTAATAATGCTTGCACAAGGCAGTTTTGCGGCCTTTCTACAGGCAAAGCAAAATGAAAAAGGGGAACTTTTAGAACAAATCACAGGCACAGAAATTTACGCTGAAATATCAAAAAAAGTTTTTGAGCGAAACAGAACGGAGAAAGAAAAATTAGATAAAATTTCAGTTGAACTAGAAGCAATAAAAATTCTTTCGGAAGAAGAAATTAAAATCTTGACTGATGAAATTGCAGTTATTGAAAAGGACAAAAAACAAATAGATAATGAATTAGAAAAATTAGAAAAAGCTAAAAAATGGCTTTTTGATTTAGGGAATTTGCAAAAACAAATCAATGAAGCAAAGCAAAAACTACCTGAATTAGAAGAAAAGAAAAAAACAGCAAATGAAACCTTTAAAGAATCAGTAGGCGCTTTAAATACCGCAAAAGAGGAACAGTTAAAACAAAAGCCCATTTTTAAAAAAGTCAGAGAATTAGATACCAAAATTTCAGAGAAAAAACAATTTTTGCAACCAATCTTGAAAGCGATTTCTGACTTGGACAAAAGCAAAAATGAGCAATCTAACACTTTAGAAATTCAGAATAATGATTTAGAAAAATCAAAAAAATTGCTGCTTGAAAAACAGAAATGGGCAACTGAAAATAATAAATACGAAGACCTTGTTTCAAACTACATAGCCATTGAAAAAGAAAATCAGTTATTAGTTACCACTTCAATCGAAATCAAAAAACAAAACTTTGAAATCGCTGAATTGCAAAAGGATTTAGACTCAAGAAAATCTGAGGCAAAAGAAGCAACCGATATTTATAAAGAAAAAGACAATAACTTAATAGAAAAAACTAATGAACTTAAAACCAAAAAATCAGAGCTTGCAGAAATCTTAGGAGAGAAGAATATTTCTGAACTTCAAACAGTAAAAGAGAACATCACAAGTTTTGGCACCCAAATAAAAAGTCTCATTGAAGTTGAAAATGCAATTTTTACGAACCAAAAAGGAATTGAAGATTTTGATGAAAAAATAAAGCAATTTGAAGAGTCAAATCAAGAACTCTCAAAAAAGATTGATACTGATAAAATAACGATAACCAATCTTGAAAACCAAATCCATCTGCTGGATGAGAACATAAAGCTAACCAAGACTATTCAAAGTCTAGATGAACACCGAAATAATCTTATAGACGGAGAAGCATGTCCACTTTGTGGAGCACTAGAACATCCCTTTACTCTTGGAAACATTCCACAAATTGGAGAAAAAGAAAAGGAATTAGTTGTGTTAAAAAAACAATTTAAGGATACTGCAATTGCTATTCAACAAGCTGAAAATATTCTTGCGAAATTAGTTTCAGACAAAGACAATGCTTTAAAAAATAAAGAAAAAGAAGAAAAATCTTTGGCTGATAATGCAACAAAACAAAAGACAATATTGGCTGAGATAATAAGTATAAATTCCAGTTTTTCTATCCCCAAAGGAGAAAATAAAATTGAAATCCTTAATGAAATTTTGGTTCAAAAACGAAATGAACTTAAAGAAGTTAGCAACTTAATTGATAAAGCAACCAACAGTGAACAACACATTATACAACTTCGAGAAAATGAAATTCCTGCGTTGCTGGAAGAAAAACAGAATGCTGAAAAAACCAAAACGGATACTGAAACCATTTATAAATTAGCTACCCAAAAATTTGAAGAAAAGCAAAAAATATCCATTGCATCACAAGAAAAATACAATAAAGAAAAAACAGAATTTTTGAATAAACTCAAAAAATACGCAGTTGAAAACATTGAAACATTGAAGAAATGCCTTGATAATTGGAACGATAATAAAAGACAAACAGAGGAATTAGAAAGCCAAATTAGAACTCTAAACAGCAACATCGCTTTAAATAAACAAGAGTTAGAAAACAAGACAAAATTGTTTGAGGATAAAAAAAATGAAAAGCAAGATATCGAAACTGCTAAACAAAAATTGTCAGACGAGCGTAAAGAAATTTTTTCTGAAAAATCAGTTGAAGAAGAAGAAAATCGCTTAAATAAATTACTTGAACAAAGCGAAGCCGAAAAGGAAAAAGCTGAAAAAGAAAATTCAGAAGCAAATTTAGAACTTGAAAAAAATAATGCGGTTATTGCAAAAGACGAGAAAGAACTTTTAGAAAAAAAAGGTCAGAAAATTACAGAAAAATCGATTGAAGAACTTCAAACAGAGTTTGACGAGAAGAGAATAAAATCTGACGAGTTTTCGCAAAAAATTGGTGCATACAACCAGTCATTAAAGTCTAATGATGATAATTTAACAACATGCAGTAATAAGCTAAGAGAAAAAGAAATACAACAAGCAATTTATAACAAGTGGGGTCAATTAAACGAACTAATTGGTTCTGGGGACGGAAAAAAATACCGCAATTTTGCCCAAGCATTGACTTTTGAGCATTTAATAGGTTTGTCAAATAAACAACTACATAAAATGTCTGAACGCTATATTCTCAAACGCACTGGCGACTCTTCTAATCCTTTTGAGTTATCTGTTATTGATAAATTCCAAAATAGCGAAGAGCGCACAGCACAAAATCTATCAGGTGGCGAAAAATTTATTGTATCACTTTCGCTTGCACTTGGGTTAGCAAACATGGCAAGTAAAAATATGCGCATTGATACAATGTTCATTGACGAAGGTTTTGGAACACTGGACTCCGACTATCTTGACGTAGCATTAAATGCTTTATCCAATTTACAAAGCGAAGGAAAGATAATTGGTGTAATTTCTCACCTTACAGAACTCAAAGAACGAATTGCTACACATGTTGAAGTTGTTCCAAGTGGCAATGGACATTCAAAAATTCAAATAACAAATTGATAGTCCAAAATAACTTAACAATAGAAAATAATAATCGAGCAATCGCATTGCTTTGGATTAGCAATATGGAGCTTCTATTCTAAGTAGCTGAAACAAAAAAATCCCTTCTACTCAATCACAATCTTCCTAGTCATTTGTTGATTACCATTGATGAATTGTACATAATATAATCCTTTCGCAAAAGAGGAAGTAGGAATGATAATGTGAAGACTTTTTAAATTATTATTTACTGTTTGTTGGCTTATCATTTTGCCATTCGCCTGATAAATGATATAGTGCAATTTACCAATCTCTAATCCTTCCAAATGCACGTTCACAAATTCTCTTGCAGGCATTGGATATAAATTAGCTGCTAATACAGAAGAAGTAATTTGTGCATGTATTATGATGGAGTAGTTTGATTTTCCATTTTTATCAACTTGTTTAATTCTATAATAATTTACACCAACTACAGGTTCAACATCGGCGATGACATAATCATTTTTTACTTCGCTATCACCAGCACCTTCTACACTATTTATTTTTTCAAAATGAATTCCATCCATACTTTTTTCTACATCAAAACGGTCACAATTTTTTTGCATTTCTGTTGACCAATGAATATCAATTTGTTTATTGTCGATTGCCAATGCATGTATATCACCCCATAAAATTGGAAGCACGGTTACGATATTGGAACTAAACAAACCTCTGCCATGTGTTGCTGCAACAAGACGATTATCCGCAGCTCTAACTTTAATCATATCTACGCGTACATTTGCTAATCCAGTATTGGTAGGTGCCCAAGCAGTGGAAGCACCGTTGATATTGTCTGTAGACCAAACGCCAAGTTCCGTTGCAATAAATAATTGATCATTATTTGACGGATTAAATACAGCCCATCGGATAGGCATATCAGGCAAAGTAGCATTATCTAATGAAGTCCAAGTAGGTGTAGCTGCAGTTCCATTCGCCGTTATAACCACACTATTACTCACACCATAATTTGACATGGTTGCAACAATGCTATCATCTAATCCACTGGTTGATTTCCATACATCTATACAAGATACACTACCACTTGCCCATGGCGAATTCAGACTAGTAATCGTTGGCGAAGAACCCACATTTGCATTTACAATTTTATACATACCTCCACCAGTAGTACCAACATAAACAGTATTCGAATTGTTTGGTGAAACCTTCACATGTCGCACCGCATCACCATTAATGGCTATACTCAATATTGTTTTTGTTGGTGATGAAAATACATTCGTCCAACGTAAAAGTTCATTTGCTCCTCTTCCAGAATATAAAATATTAGAGCCATTTGCTAAGTCCATTGGATTCACAAATGAACCTGAATTATCACTGCTGAGGCTATTAAAATTTGCACCTCCATCTGTTGATGTGCTTACATTATTATAGACATACGTCACGATTTGTTTGTTGCTATTGGTTTGATCTACGAAACAATAACAGCCATCACCGCCATTTACATCTATCGTACTATTCATGCCAACTGTACTAAATTGCTGAGATCCATTGTCTTGGGCACCAGCCAAAAAATAATTTGATCCAGCGGTATTAGCTGTTGCACAAGAATAAAATTGCGTCACATTATATCCTTTATTTCCAGTTGCTCCTGTATTTTTTTCATCAAATGTTGGAGAGCTTACACTGGCATTTCCGGAACGAAAAATACCACCGTCATTACCTATGTAAAGCACACTTGAATTACCTGGTTCGAATATTGCGACATGCTGATCGGAGTGTATATATTGAAAACCAAAGCCAGCATACCAATGGGATTGTTGCGTCCATGTGCCTCCGTTATTTGTCGATTTAAAGATATCTATTCCGCCTATCCAAACTTTATTTGCATTGTTTGGATCTACTGCCAAAGCAAAATCATACCAAGCCTGTGTTCTTGTAAAATCAGGCGTTACACCAGGATCAGCATCAGTAGGTAAAGTTTTTACAGTCCAGGTAACACCGCTATTTGCTGAATGTAAAAAAGAAGAAGCACCATTACCAGTTCCTGATTGGCACACTGCATATACAGCACTTCCATTGCATGCAATATCTACTCGACGAACTGTACCTGCCTTGGTTAAAAAATCAGCAGAGCTAGTCCAAGTTAATCCATCGTTTGCGCTTGTATAAAATTGTCCAGTCGTTGTGGTGCCTTTTCCGGAAGAAGCATAAATAGTGCCTCCTGCGGAAGCTATTTCGATATCGCTATAAAAGTCCGTCCCTGAACTTACTTTCACGAAAGTAGATGCGGTAGTAACTGGTGCGGTTGTTCGCCAAATTCCTGTACTAGTTGCAACCAATACGGTACCAACAGAGGTAACCACTAATTTTTGACAATAATAAAAATCGCTATTATTTGCAGTGCTCGTAATCGAATTCCATGTAGTACCGCCATTCGTTGACATCCATACGCCAAGTCCTCTTATAGCATCTCCATTGCCGCGACCTTCACCTGTTGCACAATACATTTTTTGTAAATTACTCGGATCATAATCCATACTGCTGATTGCAAGATTATCCATGAAGTCATTGTTATTTGTCCATAACGGCGTGCTTGCTGTAATGTCTGTTGTTTTCCATAAACCACCGCCAACAGAACCTGCCCACACGGTTTTTTTTGTAGCATCATTAGGGTCTACCATGATGGTTCTAGTTCGACCACCAATATTATTTGGCCCTCGCTCTTGCCACGTAATACCGCTTATAGCACCACGGGTCTTCTTGGCTTGCATTGTTTTTAATTGTTGCAAGGCAATCAATAATCTTTCTCTTGGTACTATTCCTAAATGAACATCCTTCGTAATTTCATTCTCATACGCGATTGCTTCATCTGGTTTATCGAAACTTAATTTTTTAATTTCTTGGTTTGAAATAATGGAAAAAGATATTCCAAATAGGATAAAAATACTACTAATCAAAAGAGCGTTTTTTTTCATGTGGCTGAATTTTTCCAAAAATAATACAATGTGTGCGCAAAAAAAAGATGGGTTTAATTTTAATGACTATATTTATCCATTACAAGGATATGAATTTAGAATGGCTACAAGGAATAGTTACAAATAGGATAGATGAAGCCTATAATACAAAACGTATTTTTATTGAAGTACAAGGCATCGAACAATTTGATTTTAAACCTGGTCAATTTGTAACGTTGGATTTGCCTATTCATGAAAAAAAAAATAAACGCTGGCGTAGTTATTCCATTGCCTCAGCGCCGAATGGCGGCAATACATTTGAACTTATCATCGTTTTACTAGAAGGTGGATTGGGGAGTAATTTTCTTTGTAATGAAATAAATATTGGCGACACAATTACATTTCGTGGACCTACTGGTGTATTTGTTTTACCTGAAACCATGGATCAGAATTATTATATGATCTGCACTGGCACTGGCATTGCACCGTTTAGAAGTATGATACATCACATTCAACAACAACAAATTCCTACTAAAAATATTTACCTGATCTTTGGCACACGAACTCAACAAGATTTATTGTATTTTGATGAATTGAATGCGCTTCAAAATGAGATGCCTCAATTTCATTTCATCCCAACACTTTCTAGAGAAGAATGGAAAGGTGAACATGGATATGTACATGCCATTTATCAGCGCTTATGCAAAGATGATCCTGATGCACAATTTTTATTATGCGGTTGGAAAAAGATGATTGACGAAGCGCGTAGTAATCTACTGACTTTGGGTTATGACAAAAAACAAATTCATTTTGAACTCTATGGTTAAGTCCTATTTTACCTTTAATTTATCCCATGAAAAAAATTATCTTCTTTCTATTGTTAGCATGTTCCTATTTTTCGAATGCACAAATCGCGGTGTATAAAAAAATTGCGCAACGACATGACGATTACGCAAATAATAATTGGCGTGGACAAGACTCTATTTTATTCGCGTATAATACAGATGCAGTACTTACCAATTTGACAGCCCTAAAAGGGGATTCAAATAATGGTTGGAATAATTATTATAAATATTCTTATGTCTTAAATGCATTGGATAAAGTACTCGTACAAACCAGAGAAAATTGGAATGGTACAAGCTGGGTTAATAATACACGTTATACTTATACCTATGATGTGAATGGCGACAATTCATTGATAGAATACCATACTTGGAATGGCAGCACATGGAATCCAGCTGGACAAATAACTTATACAGGTTATAATGCATCCCATAAATTTCAAGATGAAATTGCCTATGTAAACTCTGCAGGCAATTGGGTTCCCTTATCTAAAAACCACCATGAATATGTAAACAATGCCGACAAAATAAATGTGTTAGAAAAATATATTTGGAATAGCAGTACAGCTACTTGGACAAAAAACGAACGTTATTATTACAACTACAACCTAGATTCCATCAGCATTGCAACGCGTTCTTTACCAGATTCTAATCAAGCATGGGCAACAGTATCTCGTATCATGTACAATTATTCTACAACACCTTTTCTCCTGAATGAAACGATAAATCAAAAATGGGATACTTCATTGGTTACACCAATTTGGGTGAATACTTCACGCATTGTAAATACCTATACAGCTTCTAACCTCATTCTAAAAAACTTGACTGAACTTTATGTAAATGGTGCATGGAATGCCAGTGCACGTAATACATATACTTATAATGCATCCGATAAATTGATAGAATATTATACGGAACTTGTCAATAATGGATGGCAAAATAATTCAAGAAAAACCTATGCGTATACAAGCAATAATATCACAGAAGAATTGCAGTATATTGGCAATGGAAATTCTTGGGACTTAGATAAAAAAATAAATTATGATTATGATGTGCAAGACAATAATATCTATAAAGAACAGAATCAATTTACCGGTGCTAACTATTTGCCATTAACTAGAGATTTCTATTATTACAATATGTTTGTTGTTGGAATTCCAAATGTTTCGGTTACTAAAAATTCGTTCGTATTGTATCCAAATCCTAGCAGCAATCAAATTCATATTCAATACACAGCAGAAAAAAATAAACATATTGCTGTACATATTATTGACCAGATAGGGAAAGAAAAAATCTTCATGACACAACCACTATTTACTGGTCAAAATGATATTAGCATTCCTTGCGAAACACTTGCTGCTGGAACCTATTACGTACAAATTACTTCATTAGAAACTGGTTTATCTAAAACCGAAAAATTCCAAATGTTAAAATAAATTTTGATTTGACATACTAAATCCGATACAGTGCGCGTTATGTCGCAATGAAAAATTTCCTCTTCCTCTGCCTTAGTATTTGCTGTTTACAAAGCAACGCACGTGTCATTGAAAAAAAGACTCGTCATGAACTTGGATTTCATTTAGAGTCTTCTACTCCACAAAGTCATTTTTCTTTGCATGGTATTGGAATTCAATATAAAAAATGGACCAACCCTTATCATGCCTATCGATTAATGGGAAGTATCAGTGTAGATCATCAACGAAGCAATTTTTACCAAAAACAATACATTCAAAATGACACTTCCTTTCAAGAGTTTATGCGCAATAAAAGCACTGCCTACAAT
This sequence comes from Bacteroidota bacterium, assembly GCA_947476825.1. Lineage (GTDB taxonomy): Bacteria > Bacteroidota > Bacteroidia > Chitinophagales > Chitinophagaceae > OLB11. The sequence goes on from CANJRV010000003.1 coordinate 46,745, forward strand.
GTGTCGGCTGGAAAAGAATATCGAAAAAATTTTTATAAGCATGTATACTTTTCTGCTTTTGCCGACTATCGTTTTTCTTATGCAACAGGTCAATCCAACCTTGGTATTGCCAAAACATATAATGCAATACATGACCAATTAAATACCACAACAAGTATCAGCAATACTGGCAAGGATTATCATTCTATTCGCACTGGCATCTCGCCAGGCTTATCGGCCCAGTTAGTTTTCAACAGAATGATAATTGGTATGGAAACAGCAAGTTATATTTTCTATTCTTATGAAAGTTCGAGTAAGGTATCTGATTTCGAATTGAATGTGAATAGTATGTTTCACCGAATTTATTTGTCTTATCGGTTTTGAGATTGTGTAAATAATTTTACTGCACTCCAATTACTGGCACGAGATGGAGGCTTCTACTTCTACGTATGCTGGCGCGAGAATGAGGCGCGGCATCTGTGCGATGGCTTCTCGTGCCTTAGTTCTTCACAGTAAATAGTATTAGCTGGCGCGAGAATGAGGCGCGGCATCTGTGTGAGGGCTTCTCGTGCCTTAGTTCTTCTCAGAAAATAAACTAAAAATTTAGTTCTATACGAAATCCCTTTTGTTTAATAGTTTCATTTTGTTGCCTTCAACAACACATTATTCTATCCTATGAAAATTTCCATTTTGAAAAACAATATTTCTTTCTAAAAATTTCTAAACTAAACCTGTTATGAAAGGAAAAGTACTTAGGTGCAGTTGTATTGCGGCAACGATAGTAGTGAAAATCCTTTTTGCTTGCTTTGAAGCAAAAAGATTGGAACGGATAGCGTGCATGCCGCCCAAATAATTCTCACAATAAATTAAATTCCTCGAAAAAAATCAGCCTTCACAAAATAGTTAAAACTTTCTTAAATTTGAAATGCTTAGTACATGGTGCATTATTTTTGCCGCATGTTACGATTTGAAAACATAGAATACTTTTGGCTATTACTATTGGTAGTACTAGTCATTGTCTTGTTTATTTTTGCCATGCTGAATAAACAATCTCGTTTGAAAAAAATTGGAGATGAATCTTTGGTACATGCATTAATACCTACTTTCAGCTCACCTCGCACTGTAATTCGTTTTATACTTTTAGGTTTAGCACTAATTATCGGAATAGTTGGTTTAGCTAATTTACAAGCAGGATCTCGTTCCGAAAAAATAGAACGAAAAGGAATAGATGTCATGATTGCATTAGACGTGAGTAAAAGTATGTTGGCAAAAGATGTCAGTCCGAATAGATTAGAAAAAGCCAAACAATTTATTTCTAAGTTATTTGAAAAATTACCTAATGATAGAATAGGGCTTATTTTATTTGCCGGTAGGGCTTATACCTCTGTTCCGTTAACGATAGATTACTCTGCTTTAAAAATGAATTTATTTTCTGCTAATCCATCTTTAGTACCAACACAAGGTACTGTAATAGGTGAGGCAATAAGTATGGCAAGACAAAGTTTTAATGCCAAAGAAACAAAGTACAAGAGTATTGTATTAATCAGTGATGGAGAAGACCACGATGAGAATGCACAAGATGAAGTGAAGAACGCGGTTGGAGAAGGAATAATGATTAATACCATTGGCATTGGTTCACCAGAAGGTGCTTCCATTTGGGATGAAGAATTGCAGGAGAATAAAAAAGATGAGGAAGGGAAAGAAGTAATCTCTAAATTAAATGAATCTGAATTGCAAACGATTGCAGCTGCGGGCCAAGGCGTTTATGTACGCTTAAATAATACAGACGCCGCAACAGAGTCCATTGCAAAGCAAATCAATTCGACGGAGCAGAAGAATTTTGGAGACAGTATTTTTACGGATTACAATAGTTATTTTCAGTATTTCTTGGTTGTAACTTTACTGCTGATGCTCATCGAATTTCTTATTCCAGAACGTAAAAAACTGCAAACAATATGAGAATTATCTTTTTTCTTTTAGCCGCTTTTGTTTGTACAAATTCTATTGCACAAACTGCCGACCAACATATTTATACTGGCAACAAATTGTATGCAAAGGGTCAGTATAAAGCCGCTGCAGCAGAATACCAGAAAGCATATCAAGATAAAAAAAATAGAGAAGCACAATACAATTTAGGGAATGCTTTTTACCAACAAAAGGATTATGAAAAAGCCAATAAACAATATACAGAAACGGCCTCCAACTCTAAAGATAAAAATTTAAGAGCCGCTTCCAATCACAATATTGGTAACACGTACATGGAGCAAAAAAAGTGGGATGAAGCCATTCAAAATTATAAACAATCTCTAAAGCAAAATCCAGACTCTAAAGAAACAAAATACAATCTTGCTTATGCGCAGGCAATGAAAAAAAAGCAAGAAAATGACGACAAGAATAAAAAAGATCAAAACAAAGACAAGGATAAGCAAGATCAAAATAAGAAAGACCAACAAGATAAGCAAGACAAGGACAAGCAAGACAAAGGCAAACAAGATCCGAAACAGGATGATAAACAAGATCCGAAAGAGCCAAAAGATAAAGAGCAAGACAAACCCCAATCGCAGCCAAGCAAACTCACAAAAGATCAAGCTGATCAATTATTAAATGCCTTGAATCAAGAGGAAAAAAAGTTGCGTGAAAAGAAAGATAAAGAAAGAGGACAAGCAGTAAAGTTGGAAAAAGATTGGTAGTACCGTAGCATTTATTATTTAATTAAAATAGACTATGGTATATTCTCATTCGTATTTGTTTTCTTAATTAAAAAATACGCTACGGTATACAACCAATATCACTTAGTTTTCTTAATTAAAAAAAATGCCAATAGCAATTACAACTCTTCCATTTTATGTCCGCCTTTAAATATTTTACCTGAAATAATGAGTTGAAAAAAATCATTAAAATCTGTAGACACTTTACAATAATAAACAGGAACAACAAATAGTATGGCACCAAGTATGCTTTTTCCTACAATATTTAAACAGGAATTTAGAAACATGTGGTGCTTAATAAAAGAAAGATGAGGTATAAAAAACAAGATACCCATAGTGCTTGCAGAAATACAAAGAAGCGTAATATAGTGCTTGCTAAAACAATGAAAATGAAATTTGTTGTAGATAACAATGGACTTCAAAACATTGAAAACTGTCAATGAAATAGACACAGCCAAAGCAGCGCCATTCATTCCCATTTTGGGAATAAGTAAGACGTTTAATACAATGGTCATCAACATCATGATCACTGATAAATAGATGATATATTTAAAATGTTTGGAGCTATTAATAATTTCCGTGTTCAGACCGAATGCCATATCCACCAAACGCCCTGTGGCTATGATATACAAAACATTTTCACCAATAGCATAAGAAGGGGGAAGTAAGGCAAAAATACCACTCGCATTACTGACTAATAATGTATACAAAAAACATCCTATCAAAAACAAATTAATACTGATTCCTTTGTTTAAATGATTCACTTTTTGCATATCGTTGTTTACAATGGCTTCGCGAATAATCGGGGTTGAAATAAAGGAAATGGCACGATAAGGTACCTGTATCATTTGTCCCAATACAAGTGGTCGCATATAAATACCCAAGACACCTAAACCTAAGTAAGCAGGTAAAATAATACCATCCAGAAAATTACTAATATTTAAACATACTGTAAGCCCTCCCCTACCACCACCAAAATAAAATTGTTGCTTGAGATCATGGTTTTGGGTTAGGAATTTACTAGGGCTATACGCTTTAAATCCAAGTCCTTTAATGGCATAGACAACTAGAATAAAAAATGTAACCATATAGATTAATGCGAATCCATAGATGAACTGTTCTTTATTTAGTACTTGATAAATAAATCCGTAGATGAGTAGAATTAATAAAACCCGAACGACAATTTCGCGTAAAAACGTAGGCACGGCCACACGTAATTTAAGCATACTGTATATCTCAAAGTATTGGCTAAAGACTTGCGTTGCAACTAAAGGAATGATTAGAAAATAATATGGTACAAATAAAGCCGAATGCGCTTTATAATTCTCTATTATTTGGTGTCGAAATAAATAATAAAAAAAAGCAAATAGGATAATTCCGACGCTCATTGCTAACAATGCAAAAGCATTAAAGTAATTTACCGTTTCACTTTCCTTCCAAACACTAAAATATCGGAAAATTATTTGCGCCAAACCCAATGCTGGTATGGAGATGAAGATATAGGTTAAATTTTGCAACAACCCAATCAAACCTAAATATTCTTCAGAAACAAGATGCGGAAACACAAAATTAAAAAATACAACGCCTATCAATACGCCTATATAATTAACTATACTTGTTTTCAGGCTTTGCCGCTTAATGATGCCCATTTAGGTACAAATCTAATTGTTTTTTATTTTTTTACAAGTTCAGTTATATTTTGACTACTTTTAAATGAATAATAGTGGACTAGGCATGTCATTGTATATGATGATAAAATATTTAAATTATATTTGCCAGCTATGTATTTTGAAAATACTCTAAAAATTGACTTGCTCAAAAGATAACTACTCTGTTAATTATATGAAATGTAGATTTTGTAATAAAGAAATTATAACCGAATTTATTGATTTAGTAAATTCACCTGCTTCTAATTCATTTTTAAACAAAGAGCAATTATACGAACCCGAAACATATTATCCATTAAAAGTATTTGTTTGCGATTCTTGTTTTTTAGTACAAGTAGATGAATACAAATCTTTTGATTCTATTTTTGATAACAACTATGCATATTTCTCCTCCTTTTCAACAAGCTGGTTGAAACATTGTTCGAACTATGTAGAAAAAATGATTAATTTATTAAATTTAAATTCCAATTCACAAGTAGTTGAAATTGCATCAAATGATGGTTATTTGTTGCAATATTTTTTGCCACATCAAATAAAAGTATTAGGCATTGAGCCAACAAAGAATACTGCAGACGTAGCCATATTAAAGGGTATCCCTTGCATCACTGAATTTTTTGGCGTTGAACTTGCAAATGAATTAGTTGAGAAAGGAAGAAAAGCTGATTTACTTATTGGCAATAATGTGTTAGCACATGTTCCAAATATTAATGACTTTGTGAATGGATTAAAAATTCTTTTGAGTGAAAATGGTGTGATTACAATGGAATTTCCACACCTAATAGAATTAATAGAAAATAATCAATTCGATACTATTTATCATGAACACTTTTCTTACTTCTCTCTATTTACAGTTAATCAAATTTTTGATGCGCAAGGACTTGATATTTTTGATGTAGAAATACTTAAGACCCATGGAGGTTCATTGCGGATATTTGCAAAACATACAAACCAAGCAAATATCATTTCAGAAAATGTTGCGAATTTGTTAGAACAAGAAATTTCAAAAGGTGTAGATAAAATTGATTATTACAAAGGATTTCAAGAAAAAGCATTACAAATTAAATTAGATGTAGTTGGTTTCTTAATTGAGCAAAAGAAGTTGAATAAAAAAGTTGTAGCGTATGGTGCAGCTGCTAAAGGAAATACATTACTTAACTATTGTGGAATAAAAAATGATTTAGTTCAATTTGTTGTTGATGCTAATCCCAATAAGCAAAACAAGTATTTACCAGCAAGTCATATTCCGGTATTTTCCGAGAAGAGAATCATTCTAGAACAACCAGATTTTATTTTAATTTTACCATGGAACTTGCGAAATGAAATCATGCATCAATTAAATTATATTAGAGAATGGGGCGGGAAATTTGTCGTGCCAATTCCATACTTAGAAATTATTGATTAATGAAGATACTTGTTACAGGTTGTACAGGATTTATTGGAAATTACGTGATAAACGAATTATTGCGTTGTGGTGTAGAAGTAATTGCCTCTTCATTCTCAAAAGAAAAAGCTGAATCCGCAACTTGGTTTAACGATGTAACTTATATTCAATATGATCTTCATCAAGTAGAAGAAAATCTATTTAATAAATTTAACCAACCAGATGCATTAATTCATCTTGCTTGGTATGGATTACCAAATTATAACAAATTAATCCATTTTGAATCTGAACTACCAGCTCAATACCATTTTCTTAAAACACTTATTTTAGAAGGATTACAACAAATCAATATCACTGGCACTTGCTTTGAATATGGCATGAAAGAAAACAAACTTTCAGAAAATGAACTTAGCAATCCATCCAATGCTTATGCGTTAGCCAAAGATACACTGAGAAAATTTTTAGAAGAATTACAAAATGAATATTCATTCACTTTGAAATGGATGCGCTTATTTTATATGTATGGTAATGGACAAAATGAAAAATCGATTCTTTCTCAACTTCAACGTGCTATTCGTTTAAAAGAACCATTTTTTAATATGAGTCAAGGCGAGCAAATCCGTGACTATTTACCTGTTGAAAAAGTAGCAGAATATATTGTTGAAGTCGCATTACAAAATAAAACAACAGGAATAATAAATATTTCAAGCAATAAACCAATTAAAATTATTGACTTTGTCCAAAATTATTTAAAAGAAAACAACGTTACTATTTCATTAAATTTGGGCTTTTATCCATACCCTGATTACGAACCTTTTATATTTTGGGGAGACAATACAAAACTATTAAACTTACATAGCTAATGAATTCGCAAGAAAAATTTAACCAAGAACGCATAAAACGAATTGCAGAATACGCAAATAATGAACCTTTAAAAAAGGCAGCTTCAGAATTTAATGTTGAATCAAATAAAGCACTTTATTCATATAACTTTAGTTGGATGGGGCGACCAATAATTCAATATCCTCAAGATATGATTGCTATGCAAGAACTACTTTGGGACATAAAACCAGATTTACTCATTGAAACTGGAATAGCTCATGGAGGTTCTTTAATTTATTATGCTTCTATTATGGAACTCATTGGAAAAGGAAAGGTTTTAGGTATTGATATTGATATACGTGAACACAATAAATTAGCGATAGAAGCGCATCCAATGTATAAAAGAATTGATATGATTGAAGGTTCTTCAATTGACTTATCAATTATTGAACAAGTAAAATCACATGTTAATGATGATATGACAATTATGGTTAGTTTAGACAGTAATCATACTCATGACCATGTTTTAGAAGAACTTAAATTATATAGCCCATTTGTAACTTTAGGTAGTTATTGTGTAGTTTTTGATACTATTGTTGAAGATATGCCAAAGGGTATGTATGATAGATCTTGGGACACCGGAAATAACCCTAAAACCGCTGTTTGGGAATTTTTAAAACAATGCAATGATTTTGAAATTGATAATTCAATTGATAATAAATTATTGATAAGTGTAGCTCCAGAAGGATACCTAAAAAGAATACACTAATGAATTCTGTACCTCTAGTTTCAATTGGTGTTCCAACTTTCAATAGACCAAAACAATTACACAAAACAATTCAGTATTTAATAAAGCAAGACTATAAAAATATTGAAATTATTATTTCAGATAATTGTTCAACAGATATTTCAGTAAATGAAATTTTAGAAAAATATAAAAATGAAGATAATCGAATTACATATTACATTCAAAAAAGTAATATTGAAATAGAACCCAATTTCAATTTTGTATATCACAAAGCAAAAGGAAAATATTTCATGTGGGTTTCAGATGATGATGAATTTGATCATAATTATATTGCTGAATGTGTTACTTTTTTAGAACAACATCAAGAATATGTTCTTTGTTCAGGTATATCTAAATATTACAACCAATCTAAATTCCTTTTTGAAGAAAAGACTATTCATTTAGAAAGTAATATCCCATTATTTCGACTTCTGCATTATTTCCGTAAGGTTTATAAGAACGGCATATTTTATGGAGTTTATAGAAATAATTTAGGGTTTCAGAACCCAATTCAAAAACACTTAGGGGGGGATTGGAATCACATTGCTAGAACAGCTTTACTTGGTAAAATTAATGTATTAGATACAATTAAAGTTAAAAGATCAGATGAAGGTGGAAGTTCAAGTAGAGAAAAAATGACAACAAGATGGAAACTTAATCAAGTTCGAAAAATTTTCTTTGAAACTTATGTTGCATATCAAGTAGTCAAATATTTATTTAATGAGCCTGTGATTTTAAAGAAGTACCCAATTGCAATTAGATTACCAATTCAATTGTACCTTTTTGTAATGCTTAATTTAAAATTTCTCATACATTCCATTCGAATAAGATTGAGCTAATTCTTTATAATTCATTACCATGTGCGTCAATAAAATTAGCATGAATATGATGTTTAGCTACTTCTAATTTGATTTCATTAATATAGTTTATATTCATAACAACGACTAAACATTCAGTCTTTTCTAATGTTTCTAAAATGTCTGGAGAAACAATTTTATGTGCTGAAATAGGCGAAAATTTATTTTGCTTTTCTTTATTAATATCTATACAATAATCAATGTTCTTTCGATTTTTATCAATAGTATTAGAAAATATCACACCTTTAGTAGCCATTCCCCATACTATTATCTTGTATTTTTGATTTTTATAATTTTGAAGAACTCGCTTTATGCTATCTTGACTATTTTTAATTGACTCAATAAATTCTTTAATAGCATTACAATCTATAGTCTCATTATTTGCTCTTGAAATTTCATTTTTTGATGAATTGAAAATTCCTTCCACCCACAAATACTGTCCACCAAAACTTTTAGTTATTTTATTTAAAACAGACCATTCATTATCAAAGACAGCTTCCAATGATTTTTCGGAAAAATAATTACAATGTTCATAACATAAATCCCAGAAAGTCTTATTCTTAACTATCCAGCCAAAATCAGGCACTTCAATAAATACTGGTACATCTCTAAACTTTTTTATTGGCTCTTGAATAATTTGTAAAAATTCCTTCGGAAATTCAATGTGTTCAAATACGTGCCGAGAAATAATCAAATTTGGAGCATCAATTACTTGTTCAGCTCTAAAAAAATCTTGAATAAAAGTAAGGTTATGTAATGGCTTCAAATCTCCTTCATAACTAGGATCAATTCCTACTCCTTTTATCGATGGAAATAAAGAACAAAGTAAATTCAAAAAAGTACCCTTTCCGCAACCAATATCATATACTACTGCACCTTCAAGATTATAATTTGTGAATAAATAATGGCATATTGCGATATAATATTCATGAAATATTGTCGAAGGAACAGCATTATCATAGTTTTGATCATATTGCAATATTGCTTCATTGAAACTTGCATTAAACGAAAAATTACATTTATTACAATGAGCCAAATCTATCACCCCAGTTATACAGTGAATAGCATCACTTTCACTTTCATATACTTTATTTTGCATACTTGGTGCGTGTATTTGTAATAAATTCTCAATATCGGTACTCTTACATATAGGACAGTTTGTCTTCATTAATAAAATTTATATTTTACAAATATAGATGCTTATCTTTTATCTATATAAATTTAAATATCAACTCACATAGTCTAATAAACAGCCACTTAACGATCAAATATAATCTCATTCAGTTTTATAAATATGCTATGCAATTTTGTTGAGGTTCGGTATGGGACAATCTGCAAACCATTTTTATAAATCCCTTCTGTGAAATATTACTCTGCTTTAAGCATTGCTTAAAGAGAGCATAACAGTATTTCCTTGCTGCCTTTTTAACAAACCAATTTTCTTACTATATGTATACTTTAGTTTCAAATATTTGCGTTACTATTTTTTTATTTTAAAAAACTTGTATTAAATTAATTTCAATTTAATAGATTCACAGCTTGATATTATTCTTTATTTGATGAATTTTCCAATTTAATTCAAAGTATAAATTAGAAACCATAGCTTTATGATGAAAATCTCTTTGGGAATTTGTGCCATCTTTCTTTCATTTTCTTTCATATTATATGCACAAAAACCTGAATATTCTTATTCAAATTATTCAACATCAGATGGATTACCTAGCAACAATGTATACTCTATAACAACAGATAATGATGGATTTTTATGGATGGGTACAGATGTAGGTGTGATTAAATTTGATGGCAGAAAGTTTAAAATATTTTCAGTTGAAGATGGCATACCAAGTAACGATGTGTATCAATTATTTTGTGATAAACAAAACCGGATTTGGATTAGTTCTTTTAAAAGTGATGTTGTCTATATAAAAAACAATGAGGTTTTTTCTAAAAAAAATGACCCAGTAATTGCATCATTACATGAAACAAATTCATACCCTAGATACTATGAAGATTCTAAAGATAATCTATGGATAATTAGTTTACCTGGAGGATTATATAAATTCAATTCTAAAGATAAAATAGATAAAATAACATTTGATTTCCCAGTTACAGAAAGCGGAAATATAACAGAATTTAACAACAAAATTTATGTAGTTTCTTTTAATTATACATTGTGCTATAATACGATTACGAATAAAAGTTCTAAAATTATCCATCCCAAACCTATGAGAATTGATGGCCTTAGAATTCTTAATAATAAATGTTATTATATTAATGCGGAAAATAATATTTCAATTTCCGATACAGCTTTTCTTTCCGATGGTCACTTCGTGAATAAATCTGTTAATTGGAATTTACCAATTATTGATTCTGAATTTTGGGTAACAAGTAATTCTGGATTAAAACTTTTCAATCTTAACAATATTAATAAACCAAAAACTATTCTGAGTACGTTTTATGTTTCAACAGTCCATCAGGACCAACAAAAAAATATTTGGGTATCTACAATTGGAAATGGGATTCTAAAATTATTTCCTAAGTCAATTTCAATTCAAAATGCTTCCAAAACTTACATCAAAGAACCATATTTCTCTATACTTGTAGATAAAAATACTATTTACATTGGAAATTTAAAAGGCGACATTATAGCAATAAATAAAAACAATTCGAAACTAAATTACAAATTTTCAGTTGATGAATATGGTTTAACGAAGTCAAGAATTTTGAAAATGATTATTTATAAAGATATTCTATATTTTGCAACCGATAGGGGGATATATTCACACAATCTCATTAATAGAAAAACAAAAAAAATATTATTTTTTCAATTTGCATTCAAAAATATATTTATAGAAAACGGAATATTATTAGCACTTTCAAATTCTGGTTTTATCACAAAAAACATTAGTACTAATCAAAAAGAAGATACTATCATTTCTAAAAAAAGATTCTACTCTTATATTAAATATAATAAATTAAATGTCACTGGAAGTCAAGATTCGATTTACTATTTGGATAGTGTCATTAAACCTTACCCACTTAATATTCCTTTTAATTACCGAGCAGTGGATCTCTTAGTTAAGGACTCATTACTTATTGCAACTACCGCAGAAAAGGGAATTTTTTTCATCCGCGATCATGATATAATAAAAAATATAGATGCTTCAAATGGATTTAGTACTAATACTTGTTACAAATCCGTTCTATACAAAGATGCTCTTTTTACCGCTTCGAAAAAAGGGATTAATATTTATGATTTTAAAACAGATTCTATTTTTCATATTTTCGAATCTGATGGATTGCCATCCAATACTGTGTACGATTTGTGTATTCAGAATGATACAATCTATGCTGCAACCGAAAATGGTTTATCTATCATTCCCATCCAATCCATTTCACATTTTAAATCATTTCCACTATTCATAAAACCCATATATCTTAATAAAGATACCCTTTGGGATATTCCTAAAAATCTTTTTGCAAGAACAGATGCAACTGTTGAACTTGTATTAAATGGGTTATCATTTGACACTAAATCAAATGTGAATTATTTTTATAGAATAAAAGAAATAGATACGACCTATAAATCAACTATTGATCAAAATATTGCTTTCCAATTTCCCCATATTGGCCAATATACATTTGAAGCATATAGTGAAAATAGCGAAGGAACTAAAAGCAATAAGATTATTTTTACGATTCAAGTCATTCCCTATTTTTACCAATCATGGTGGTTCAAATTATGCATTGCACTAATTATTTTTTTATTACTTGTGACTGTATACAAAAAATTAATTGTTCGCGCGAAACAGAAAGAAATTAAAAAAACGGAGACCGAGAATAAAATCAGAAACCTCGAAATTGCCGCTTGGAGATCTGCTATAAATCCTCATTTTTTATTTAATTCTTTAAATACCATGCAAGGATTATTCAGTACTAGTGATTTTGAAAAAGCGAATACCTATGTAGCCGAATTTTCAAACATGCTTCGTAAAACAATAGATCAAAGTACAAGAATCCTAGTCCAGATAGAAGTTGAAATTGGTTATCTTAAAAATTTTTTAGAGCTTGAAAAAATTAAACGCGACGATAATTTACAATACAACATCAGCCTTTCTAATCAACCCCTTGAAGATTATTATATTCCTTCCTTAATGGTACAGCCAATAGTTGAAAATGCATTAAAACATGGAATTCAAGATCGAATGGATGGTATGATTTGGATACAATTTGAAATGAAAGAGAATCGAATTTTTTGTACCATTACCGATAATGGCAAAGGACTTGGTGAGGAAAATAAGAGAGCAAACCAAGATTCGAAGGGTCATTTATTAATTGAAAATAAAATACGCATTGTTGAAAAATTAATCCATCATAAAATTGGATTTTCCTTCGGTAACAAATATTCAGCTCAAAATAATATTATTGGCGCAGAAGCAATTTTCTCATTTCCTATTCTTACATTTGACTATGATGATACCAGCAATTATCGTGGATGACGATCGTATCAATATAAAATTTCTGTCTAATCTTATCATGACCTACTGTCCTGAAATCAGCATAGTAGAAACGGCAACTAATGTAGAGGATGGCATCAAAGCCCTTGTCCTCCATAAACCGCAGTTACTTTTTTTAGATATTGAAATTCATAGCAAAACTGGTTTTGATATTCTGAACTTATTTGAAGATGATTCTATACAAGTAATATTCATTACAGCCCATGAAAAATATGCCATCAAAGCAATTCAATATGAGGTTGTAGATTATGTACTGAAACCGATTAAGATTGAAGACTTATTGGCAGCTGTTAAACGATGTAAAGTAAGACTTCAATCCCTACAGGAACCAAGACAAAAATACCATACAGCCCAAGATATTCAGCAAGTTTTGAGTATTCATCATAAAGAATCCATAGAATTGATTCGGTACAACGAAATTATCTATTTACAATCCTTCAATAATCACACCGAAATATTTTCAATTCAAGGTAAAAAAATTGTCACAAAAAGAGCTCTCAAAGAAATTTACACCGCTTTACCAAGTACTCTTTTTATTCGAGTTCATAACAGTTTTATTATAAATATTATGCATGTCTCCAAATATATTCGGACCAAAAATGGTACCCTGTTAATGAGCAGTGGTATTGAAATTCCGATATCTTCTTCAAAGAAAAAAGAAGTAATGGATTACTTTAATTTTTAAGAAATAAAGTAAAATAATATACAATTCATATTGTTGATGCACAATATGAATAATTAATAATTGACTAGTATTAATTTCTTTCTTACCTATTAACTCATTATTTTGCATATAAATTATTTGATATGAAATATTATATATTAGCCTATCTACTTATGTCCTCATTTTTTACTGTAGCACAAGTAAACCTAAATTTAGGTTTAGTCCTTTGTTTACCATTCAATGGCAATACACTTGATGCAAGTGGAAATGGAAATAATGCCACTAATTTCGGTGCTACATTAACAGCAGACCAATGGGGTAATCCAAATAGTGCTTATTTATTTAATGGTACAAGTAATTATATGGAAGTAGCGAATAGTGCAAGTTTACAAATGTCTTCAATTACATTATGCGCAAGAGTCAAACCCAATTCTTTCTATTCTGGGTTATGTTACAATAATTCTATTTTTGATAGAGGAAATGGTGGATTTAATCCGGGCAGCTTCTCCTTAATTTATACTCCTTCATTAAATCAAAATTTCAATACCTATTGTATAATACCAGATTCTATACATGAAAACTACAGAATAAATGTCAACTCAGCAGCAAACAATTCATTGTTTTGTATTACACCAATTAACGCAATTCCATATATCAACACCAATCAATGGGATTGTGTAATTGGAATTTTTGATAGTGTCAATTCAACAGGTTCCATTTATGTGAATGGAGTATTTAGATATTCATATTCTTACAACCAAGGTGTTGGTGGTAATAATAGTAATAATACATACATTGGAGGTACTACAAATACAACTTATCCATATTATGTAAATGGTGTTCTCGATGAACTCCGAATTTATAATCGCGCATTAAACTTACAAGAAATCGATTCTTTATGTAACTTAAATCAAAGTGCTGCCAATTTAAATATTAATGCTTCTTCAACCACTGTTTGCTTAGGTCAGCCTGTAACCCTTACCGCAACTGGCTTAATCTCCTATAATTGGTCTGGTGGTATTTCAAATGGTGTCCCATTCACACCAAATTCTACTGCTACTTATATCGTAACAGGTCAAGCAGCAAATGGCAATACCTATTCCGATTCTATTGTAGTAATTGTGAATCCATTACCAAGTGTTAGTTGCTCTTCTATTCCTTCCAATGGCATTTTATGTGATGGTCAAGCACTTGTTCTTTCAGGTCAAGGAGCATCCACTTATACCTGGTCAAATGGGGTTATAAATAATATATCTTTCTCACCTATGAACTCTAACGTTTATACGGTAACTGGCACAGATGCCAATGGTTGTAGCTCTACCAGTACAATAAGCATAACCATCAATCCAAAACCCGCAGTAACAGCAATAGCAAACCCAGCGACTGTTTGTATTGGTAAACCCACTCTACTAACCGCCACCGGTGCAAGTACCTATACTTGGTCTAGCGGTGTCAGCAATAGTGTTCCTTTTATTCCACCTGCTACCAATTCCTATACTGTTGTAGGAACAGATGGCAACGGTTGCACAGCTACATCTTCCATAGTTGTTGACGTAGTACAATTCCTAAATATTAGTGTATTACCAAGTTCTCCATTTTTCTGTAAAGGAGATAGTGTATGGCTTACAGCTACAGGTGCAAATTATTATTCATGGTCGCCATCGAATGGATTAAGTAATTCAAATTCTGCCAATGTTTGGGCTTATCCAAATACTTCTACTACCTATTACGTTACTGGGACAGATGCAAGTGGTTGCACTGGAACCACAAATGTACCTATTCATGTAGTCGATCAAGTTCATTTAACCGTTTCAAAAACTAACGATATAGAATGTGGCAATCCTACAGTCGAATTATCTGCTACAGGTGCAAATGGTTATAGTTGGAGCCCCGCTTCAGTACTTAGCAATCCAACCAATGCAAACACACAAGCAACGATTAATCAAACAACAACCTTCATCGTAACAGGAACAGTCGGAAGCTGTTCTGCTACAGATTCAATTACAGTAGATTATTTTAATAACGACGAAAAATATATTTTTATTCCTTCCGCATTTTCTCCCAATAATGATGGTAAAAATGACTGCTTACGTATTATGCAGAATGCTAATTTTAAACAATATTATTTTTGTATTTATAATCGTTTGGGTGAACGTGTATTTGAATCAGACAATCCAACAGATTGTTGGAATGGAGAAGTCAGAAACCAAGCAGCAGCCATGGATACCTATTACTATTATTTGAAAGCAGAAACTGCATGCGGAAAGATTTTCAAAAAAGGCGATATAATCTTGGTTAGATAATATTACAGATTCTTGCATTCTATAGTATATTTAGTCCGTGAATTCAGACAGTAAAAACATCCATATTTTAGCACTTGTACCTTATAAAATTTTTCCTGCTATAATGGGAGGTCAAAAGGGAATTGCCTTATTTTATAAATACCTTGCTACTAAATGTACCTTGACTTGTGTAAGCACAAAAAAAAATGAAGCACATGAAAATTATCCCGTTATTACTGCCCTCTCCAATTCTCGTTTTCGTTATATAAATCCTCTTTTTTATTTCCATTATACAAAAATTATAGCCGACAAAAAACCGACACATTTACTTTTTGAACATCCCTATTTTGCATGGCTGATTGTTTTGTTGCGATTTTTAACCGTACAAAAAATCATTGTTCATTCCCATAATATCGAAAGTATTCGTTTTAAAAGTATAGGGAAATGGTGGTGGAAAATTCTGTGGTACTATGAAAGAGCAGCATATCGAAATGCACATTTCGTTTGGTTTAAAACACAAGAAGATAAAAGATATGCCATTACTCATTTTGGTATCCGAAATGAACATTGTTTGGTTTTACCTTATGGCATAGAAGCAGACCATTTGCCAACTTCAGCAGAGCTACTATCCGCTCGAACTCAATTAGAAGAAGCCCATCATATTCAAAAAGATGCGTTGATTTTATTGTTCAATGGTACTCTAAATTATTCGCCAAACTTAGACGCACTGAAAAATATTTTAACTAAAATAAATCCCATTTTATTAGCTAGTGATTTGCGTTACAAAATAATTATTTGTGGTAAAAATCTTCCAGTTGACATGAATGAATTAAAAGATGAAGCAGATAAAAATATTATCTATTGTGGTTTTGTAGATGATATAGATGTGTATTTCAAAGGGTGTTCTATTTTTCTGAATCCAGTTGAAGATGGAGGTGGTATCAAAACAAAATTAGTAGAAGCATTAGGTTTTGGCAAGCCTTGTATTTCTTCTACCAATGGTGCAATTGGCGTACCCATTGAATATACTAATGGTCGACTTAAAATTATTGAAGATAAAAATTGGATAGCATATTATAATGCTATTCTACAAGTGCAAAAAGAAAAATTCGAAAATGACAATTCCCAATTTTATACTCATTTTTCCTGGGATAAAATAGCTGAGAAAGCGATTGATAATTTATAAATGCTATTCTGCTTCCCTTCAAAACTATCAGTTGATTATAAAATTAATTTCTTATTTACCATGTTGTGCAGCATGATAAGCCATTTTAAACAATTTTTCATTTACCAAGCCTGCCTTTTCACGAGCTGCATTTTCATTCAAATTAAGCTCAATTAATCCTAGATAATATCGATATGCTGTAGCTACTTCTTGTAAAGCATTATTCAGTAAGGTGTCTTTTTGCAATTGCACATCATTAAAATCTTTTATATTGATGCGTAAGTTTTTAGCTTGTTGCAAAAAAGAAATAGGCATCACCTCTTCTGCACTAAAGCAAGAACTATCTTCTTCAATCAAATAACAAATATCTATAGCACAAGTAGTAAAAATTAAATTTGCATGTTGGATATCAATACAATAAGGTTGCTCTTCATTACTCCATAATTTATCCGCAACCAACAACTGTAATTTTTCACCACAGCTTCCGCTAAATCGAAGCAGATCGTTAAATTTACCGAACGTGAATAATAATACGGTTTCTACGATTTGATCTTGAATACGACAGCGAACTTCCATACTTACCAAATCACTATCATCAAATAAAATCCGTTTTGCTTGAAAGGCAGTTACCTTGAAGTTTGTTTTTACAAATGTCTCTTTCATTTTGCTCTGTTTTAGTACAGCACAAATATTTGTTTCCAACTGCGTAACGAGTTTACGTAGTCTATTCTTATATTTACATTTCCTATTCATAAACTATATACGATGAAAAACAAGAATGCGTTGAGCCGATACCGATTAATTGACAATCGCATGACAATGAAGCAAAAACCTGCTCCTTCCTTGCAAGAATTGGTTGACTACGTGAGCGAAAAAATGGGCAATGTATCTGTTTCCATTATTCAAAAAGATCTTTATGCTATGCGCTATGACGAATCACTTGGTTATCATGCGCCAATAGCATGGGATGCTGTACAAAGAGGCTATGTGTATAGCGATCCTGATTTTTCTATTCACAATATTCCTGTTTCTGAAGAAGATTTACAAGGGCTAGAAATGGCGATTGGTTTATTAGAACATTTTAAAGATATACCTGCTATCAAAATTTTTGAAGATGCCATTTCGCGATTGGCTTCTACCGTTAAAATGAGTCGGGATAAAAACCAAACAGGAAATATATTATTGCTCGACCGCCCCAAACTGTATAAAGGAATTGAATTTATGCAGGATATAGTGGACGCCATTCGCCAAAAAAATGAATTACGTATTCGTTACCACCCCTTCACAAAAACAGAAGCAAAAAAACACACCGTATATCCTTATTTCATTAAAGAATATAATGGTCGAATGTATTTGATTGGTAAAGATATCCATCCAACGAAAGAATCTAAATTCCTTACCTTTTCATTTGATAGAATGCTAGATGTGATTAAAATGAATCATACATTTAGAGAAGAAGAATTAGATAAAGAAAACTATTTTAAAGCTGCCATAGGAATTTCATTGACAGATGCTGCGCCTGAAAAAATAGAACTTCTGTTTAATCCAATTCAAGCACAATATTTAAAATCGCAACCTATTCATCATTCACAAATCATCAAGAAAGATACAGATACACAATTTTGTATTGGCTTAGAATTAGTCATCAACTACGAATTAATTGCTATGCTTTTAAGTTTTGGTGATTCCATGCAAGTGATAAAACCAAAGAGCCTTGCAACACAATTGGAAGATACAGCAAAAAGGATGGTCGCATTATATAAAAAATAAAAAAGCCCCGAACGAATCGGAGCTTAGTATTTATATATCTAAACATATATAAATGAAGAAAAGATTAATGAATGATGGTTATTTTTTGTGTTGTACTTGCCTGATAATTAAATACTTTTAATAAATAAACCCCATTTTGAAAATTTTAGGTATTGAATACAATTTCATTTATTATTGGCAAAAGTATTCTTGCAATATAATCTTAACGTTACATCCATATTATGTAAGTGTTACTAAGTGCGGGTTATAGAATGAGAAATTTTTTATAAAAAATTTCCTTGTTATTCTCGCTTGCTTAAGTGCCCCAACTTTCTCTATCCAAACTTCGATATTGAATTGCTTCTGCAAGATGCTCTGTTTTTATTTCGGCTGAACCGGCCAAATCTGCAATCGTTCGGGATACTTTTAAAATCCTATCATAAGCGCGTGCCGATAAATTAAGTCGCTCCATGGCTGTCTTCAATAAATTACTACCTGCTTGATTTAACACACAAATTTCTTGCAATTGTTTGGTGCTAATTTGTGCATTCGCATGTATTCCTTCCTGTTCTTTATATCGCTCTGTTTGTATCTCTCTTGCTTGAATAACACGCTCCCGAATTTGTTCGCTTTTTTCTTGCAATTTCGTATCAATGTTCGACAATTCTGAAAAGGAAACTGGTGTTACTTCTACATGCAAATCAATTCGATCTAATAATGGTCCGGAAATTTTATTCAAATATTTCTGAACTGTACCTGGCGGACATGAACATTCTTTTTCTGGATGATTAAAATAGCCACA
>CANJRV010000004.1 GCA_947476825.1 Bacteroidota bacterium
CCACTTCAAATTACAATTACAGAAACAATCCCCGAACTTCGATCACTTCAACGCAAGCATGGTGAACTGATCGGTAAACGTCTTCTTGTACTTATCGAAATTAAGAAACATGAAAAAACTGGTATTTCTAAAAGAGATTTATCAAAACTAACAGGTGTGAATCATAATAGTATAGTGAAATGGCGCAAACTTTATATGGATCAAGGTATTGAATCCTTATTGGTTCATGGTCGCATGGGAGGGTTTAAAAAAAGTGTTGTTTCCCTAGAAGAACATAAATTGATTGAAAAAAAACTAAAGGATCCTAAGAATGGTATTAGAGGCTATGTAGAGCTATTAGAGTGGGTAAAGAAGGAACTCTCCAAAGATATGAAGTATATTACTTTAGTAAAATATACAGAACGCCATTTTGGGAGCAAAATTAAAGTTGCCAGAAAGAGCCATGTAAAGAAAGATGATTTACAGGTCGAATCTTTTAAAAAAACTTCAGTCAGAAATGCCAAGAAGTAATTCTACAATCTGATATCCAATACACTTCCGTAAACTTATATTTTCAAGATGAGAGTAGGTTCGGGTTATTCACTCGAAACGGCAAGGCACTAACGGCAAAAGGAATTAAACCCATTTGCCCTTTTCATCAAGTCTTTAAATCGCTCTATTTATTTGGCGCCTTCTCGCCAATCAATGGAGATAGTTTTCTTTTAGAGATGCCTGAATGCAGTACCACTACATTTCAAATTTACTTAGATGAATTTTCAACACAAAATCCGAATGAATTCAAAATTATTGTTTTGGATAATGGGGCGTTTCACAAAGCTAAAGCACTTCGTATACCCAATAACATTAGACTTATATTTTTACCTCCATATAGCCCTGAGCTAAATCCAGCAGAAAATATGTGGCAAGGATTTAAAAGAAATTTTACAGGTAAACTTCATAAATCACTGGATGAAGTAAGCCAATTCATATCTAATGAAATCAAAACCCTTACCAAAGAAAGCATTAGAACTACTTGCGCATTTAGTTATATTTTTGCAGAACTAAATTGGACCATGTAATAAATATAATTGGTATTAATGATTGCATATAACTTGCACATTACACAAGGATTATTAATCCTTCGATATTGGTTCGGGATTGCAAATCCCGAACAGCAGATTCCCCTAGGCATGTAAATTCTACCTCTTACCTCACCGCCTCAACAGTATATCCTTTCTTTCTCAATAATTCCAATACACCTTTTTCGCCTGCTAAATGACCAGCACCAACGGCTACAAAACAAGCGTTCTGGTGCATGCTGTTTTCTAAAATAGGAACCCATTTTTTGTTGCGATCAAATAGCATGGCATCTTCATGCCCTTTAAATTCGGGCGAGGAAATAATGGTGTTGTACAATGAATCTATGTTTTGTGCTTTGTATAATCTAATCATTGCCTCTTGTTCTTTGTTGCTGACCACATCGTTTTTTACACTTTCTAACAACATCAAACGCATGTCGGCATCACTCATTTTTTCAAATATTTCTAATTGGCTAGTTGTTGTTTCTAGTCCTTCTACTTTCATCTGCAATGGTTTGCTTTTGTCTACCAATGTCATTTCGTAAGAAGTTTGATCGGCGCAGGTATCGGCTTTCATGGCAAACATCGACAGCAAAAGAAATGGTTTTAATTTGGTGAATGGCTCTATATCCATGCCCAATAATTTGGTGGCATCGTGTACAAATGTCTTGTACTCCTCCTCCGATTGAAAGAAGTTTTTAAGTTCTTTGCCTTCCGGTAACATCATGTGTTCTTGGTATTCTTCTATCATGGAAGGAGAAGTGAGATCAATTTCGAGTATTAGTTTTTGACAGCTTTGCAATGCATTGTCCATCTTGGGTGTAAAGAAAAAATCTTCATTGCAAATGGCATGAATGGTTCCGAAAAGATAAGATGGATGTGTAATTTTTTTACCCGATATTCTCCATAAAAGACTATTAGAAGCTGTATGTTCATTGCTGCTTTTTGGAAGGTTTGTTTGGGCAGATAGATTAAATAGTTGGGCAATAAATCCAAGGAATAGAATCAACTTTTTTTTCATAGCTATTTTTTTTACGCTACAACAAATGCATTACACTGCATGTTCATGTAGTAGCAAAGTAGCAAACGCAAATCCTAAGCCAAGTAGTACTGCAATGACTTTTTGTCGGCTGAGTTGATGGTGCTTGGTCCCGCTTTCGTAGAGTATGGTAGTAGATATATGCAGGAAAGACCCAATAACCACTGGAATAATATAAACGAGAAGATGAGACACGAAAGCAAATTTTTGTCCATACACCATTGCCAATATGCCGGATATTGGCGACACAAAAGCAAATAATAGAATGAGTATATACTTATTGGACTTTATTGGAGAGGTCAATAGTAAAATGCTGAGGGTAATAGCTTCTGGTATTTTGTGCGCAGCCACACCCAGAAAAATGGATGGTGCAGTACTTTCTGATTGGTAATTGAAGCCCAATGGAATGCCCTCCATAAAGGCATGTATGCATAATCCAATGATGATAGGCGTTAAAGAATGTGCATGCGTATCTTGTTCGTGTATATGCCCATGTTCAACACCGTGGGAAAGTCTTTGTAAGAGCAATTGTACAAAAAAACCAAAGAGAATATAGATCCCAGCCTTTTCGCCCAATTCATGAAACGACTCCGGCATTAAATGTAAAGCAGTGATGCCAAATAAAAAGGCGCCAGAAAAAGCGAGCAATAGGGTGATGGAGGCTTCTTTAATCTGTTTAAAAAAAATGGGAATACATCCACCAATCAAAGTCAGGGTAAATAATAAAAGTAAGTAAAGCCAAATCATAAGGAAGCCAAAAGTAAAGAAAAAATGATTAAATCCGCCAGACTTGCCTTGTTGGGCCTAGAAGGGGCTTGTATTTTTAGGATTCTGTGTATTATCTGGAAAAACACTTTGACATATAGTTGGATTTTTACGTTTTCAATCCCTACCTTTGCGCAAAATTTAACGAGAGGTCATTTCCTTTTTAAAAAGATAATAATTTTACTATGGCTAATTTAGGCAAAATCAAACAAATTATCGGTGCGGTAGTGGATGTTCACTTTCCGAACGACAACAAATTACCTGAAATTTTAAGTGCGCTTGAAATCAAACGACAA
Source organism: Bacteroidota bacterium (assembly GCA_947476825.1). Classification (GTDB taxonomy): domain Bacteria; phylum Bacteroidota; class Bacteroidia; order Chitinophagales; family Chitinophagaceae; genus OLB11. Next base: position 3,159 of record CANJRV010000004.1, read on the forward strand.
AACAATGTGCCACTGATTTTAGAAGTACAACAACATCTTGGTGAAGATAGCGTACGTTGTATCGCGATGGATGGTACGGAAGGTTTAGTTCGTGGCATGGAAGTAATTGATACAGGTATTCCTATTGCAATGCCAGTAGGTGATGCAATTAAGGGGCGTTTGTTTAATGTAACTGGTGATGCGATTGATGGCTTGCCACAACCTTCTAAAGTGAATGGTAGACCAATTCACGCACAGCCGCCATTATTTGAAAATTTGAGTACGGCATCTGAAATTTTATTTACAGGTATTAAAGTAATTGATTTGATTGAGCCTTACGCAAAAGGTGGAAAGATTGGTTTGTTTGGTGGTGCAGGTGTGGGTAAAACAGTATTGATTCAAGAGTTGATTAATAATATTGCAAAAGCATATAGTGGTGTATCGGTATTCGCTGGCGTAGGTGAACGTACTCGTGAGGGTAACGATTTGATGCGTGAGATGATTGAAGCAGGTATCATGAATTATGGCGATGCATTCAAACATAGCATGGAAGAAGGCGGATGGGATTTGGATAAAGTGGATATGGAAGGTTTGAAAGACAGTAAAGCGACTTTCGTATTCGGTCAAATGAATGAACCACCAGGAGCTCGTGCTCGTGTGGCATTGTCTGGATTGACAGTTGCAGAATATTATCGTGATGGTGATGGTACGGGTAAAGGTCGTGATATCCTTTTCTTCGTAGATAATATCTTCCGTTTCACACAAGCAGGTTCTGAGGTATCAGCTTTATTAGGTCGTATGCCTTCTGCGGTGGGTTATCAGCCTACATTGGCAACGGAAATGGGTTTGATGCAAGAGCGTATTACTTCAACTAAAAATGGTTCTATCACCTCTGTACAAGCGGTATATGTACCTGCGGATGATTTGACGGATCCAGCGCCAGCAACGACTTTCGCTCACTTAGATGCTACAACGGTATTGAGTCGTAAGATTGCGGATTTAGGTATTTATCCTGCGGTAGATCCATTGGATTCTACATCTCGTATTTTGACGGAAGCGATAGTTGGTGAAGCACATTATACTTGTGCGAATAAAGTGAAATTAATTTTACAACGATATAAAGAGTTACAAGATATCATTGCTATCTTGGGTATGGATGAATTGAGTGAAGACGATAAGATGACTGTATTCCGTGCGCGTAAAGTGCAACGTTTCTTGTCACAACCTTTCCATGTGGCAGAACAATTTACTGGTTTGAAAGGAGTATTGGTTCCTATTGAAGAAACGATTCGTGGATTTAACATGATCATGGACGGAGAAGTAGATAACTATCCAGAAGCGGCTTTCAACTTGGTAGGTTCTATTGACGATGCTATTGCGAAAGGTAAAAAGATGATAGAAGCGGCGAAGAATTAATTAGCCAATTAGCCAATTAGCAAATGTGCCAATTAGCAAATGAATTCAAATTATTTTCAAATTGCCAAATTTTCAAATTAAAAAAACATGCATTTAGACATACTTACTCCCGAAAGAAAAATATTTAATGGCGATGTGTACGGCGTATTCTTGCCTGGTGTACAAGGATATTTTGAATTGCTTGATAACCATGCACCAATTGTAGCTGCATTGGGCAAAGGGCAAATGAAGATATTGAAAGATAAAAACACCAGTGAAATTTATACCATTGAAGGTGGTTTCGTGGAAATGAATAGCAACAAAACTATCGTATTGATAGAAGGTGCCGAGACGGTAAAATAAATTTATAAAAACTAATTTTGAAATTGCGATTTACGTAAAGTGAATCGCAATTTTTATTTTATGGTGATATATTTACAAAAATAATTGAATGGAAAAGATTTTTGATAAAGCCAAAGGTAAACTCTCTGACCTGTCTTCGAAAGGCGCAAATTTGTTAGAGAAGGAAGTACTGCAAAATATTAAAGATGCCAGCATAGACAAAATAAATGCAGCTTGGCAACAGATAGAATCAGCCTCTGCTGTTTTTCAAAAATCTGGATATAGCGTAACAGAAATCATCATCAATTTAGGATTATCACCGACACTAACGATTGAACTAGACCAGATAGAAAACATCAATGATGAAATGGAAGAAGCTCAATTAGAAGAATACAAAGGCAAGACATTTTTGTATACGATATTGATTGCTATATTCAAAGCCAATGCGATTCAAAAAAGTATAAACTCTGTGCAATATAAATTTGTAGGATTGACTATTGGGTTGGGCCTTACACCGAATATTGATATGAAGTTTAAGAAGGTAGATGGGGTGGTGTAAGGGAAGTAAAGAAGGTGTTTAATATTTATTCGATGATTACTTTTTTTACAGCATTTTCAATTTGAATAAAATACAATCCGTTTGCATATCAGTCTGATCAAGAATTTAAATCTTGAACTGCTATCCTAAAATTTGTAATACTTGCTCAATACGCTTTAATATCTTGCTAATGAAAGTCAAAAGTCAAAAGTTAAAAACCATAAGTAGAAGTTAGTCACATCCCATCTAACTACTAAATGCTAACTACTCCTAGCTACTTTATCTTTTTGAAATATTCTTCTACCAATTGTTTGTAATAAGGCTTTAATTCGGCAGGGACGGTTTTGTAATAATCAATGATGGATTGCTTATTTTTTAACACGTCTTTTAGCTGTTGCGGAATTTCTTTTACGCCATCTTTACCAGCATTGGATTCTCTTTCATCGCCTTGTTCTTGTTGGCGAATGGCATCTTTTGCTTCCATTAATCTGGTCATGATTTCGGATTGGCGACGAAGCATATCTTGTGTCATTCGCTTGTTCACAATTTCGGTTTCGTTGCGATCCATATCGGCTTGTATTTTGGTTAAGTTTGGATTGCTTTTACCATCTTTACGAAGTTCATTATTGATATCATTCAATTGCTTTCTCAAGGCAGCTTGTTGTGCTGCTATTCTAGCCATTTGTTCAGACTCTCCACCGCCTTCTTCACTTTCACCTTGATCGCCAGACTTGCCATCTTTCCCATCTTTGCCCGGTTTGTCTCCAGGTTTTTGACCCGGTTTATCTCCCGGTTTATCACCCGGTTTATCACCAGATTTTTGCCCTGGTTTCTGTCCCATTTTTTTGAGCAGTTGCTCCATCGCACTTCCCAATTTTTGTTGTTTACTCATAATGTCACCCAGTTGCATACCAACGCCTTTGCCTGGTTTTTTAGATGGTTTGCCACCAGGTTTCTTGCACGATTTGCTTCCTTCCCCTTCCTTCATTTGTTCGGCTTGTTGTTGCATCAATTGTTGCAATACTTCATTCAACATCAAGGCTAAATTATTTGCACCAGTCATTACATACTGCTGGTTCACGCTAGCTTGTGGGGTTTGTCTTTGTTCTAAACTCGCAATGGCGCCATCCATATTTCTATTGATGCCATCAATTTCTTTATTGACTGTTGACGACAACATAGATAATTTTTTGCTCAATGCAAATAAACTATCGGCTATCATATTGCCATCTGTTTTTAGCTTTTGTTGCGTTTGAATATTGGCAACAAAATTTGGATCGGCTATTCCTGTAGTTTGCACCAAATGAATTAAATCTTCTTGCGAGAAAGACATACGAATTAAATTCTGAAGTATTTGTCTTACCGCTTTAATATTAATATCCAATTCATCTTCATCGCCACCTGCAGCTTCTTCTTCCATTTTTTTTGCTAACTTTTCCAAACTTTCTTTCGCTTTCTTTTGTGCTTTAGAAGCTTTATTGCTATTCCCACTTTTTAATTCATCCGAACTGTTGTTCATTTCTTTTTCCGCATTTTGCTCTTCTTCTTTCATCTCCTTCAAGTCCGCCTTATTCTCCATTTGTTCATTCACTTTTTCCATCTCCGCAATGTCCTTTTTCAAGGCATCCATTTCTTTATTCAAATCATCTTGCTTCTTCTTCAATTCCGCTTCTGGCTTGGTATGCGCATCCGTTTCTTTATTTAAATCATCTTGCTTTTTTGCTAAGTCTGCTGCTTTTTTAGCAATGTCTTCCATACGCATGTCACGTTCCAATTGCTTCATCAATTCTACCATTCTATCCAAATCTTTTTCCATCAACTTGTCATCTTGCTCCATTTGTTTGAGCTTCTCAAATAGCTTGTCTTTATCCAACAATTTCATGAGCTCTTCCATTTTTTTCATGCGCTCATCTAATTGTTTATCTTTTAATTCATCTAATAAATTTTCTAAATTTTCCTGTTTGTCTTTTATCTCTTCTGAATAGTTTTTATCCTTAGATTGTTTGTTGTTTTGTTCAAATTTCTTTTGGACATTTTCTATTTGCTTTTGCAAATTATCATTCCGCTCTTTCATCTCTTCCATCACTTTCTTGTCATTAAAATCTAACTCATCTTTTTGCAATAATTTTTCTTGCAATTTTTTAATGTCTTTATCTACTTTATCATTGTCTTTTGCAACATTGTTTAAATCTTTGGTTACTTCTTCTTGCTTTTTCTCAATCAAAGAATCTAATTTTTTCGCACTTGGTTTTTCATAATTGAAGGTTACACTTTTGGTGCATTTGCTACCATTGACAGCATCATTATCACAAACCGAAAAATTGTAAGTAAGCATATCGCCAGCCTGTAAATTCAATTCATCTATTTGTAGAAATTGATTAAACTGAGCGAATGTGCCACCTGTATTTGGAACAGGAATTGAACCATTTTTTACTGGTCCAAGTGCATTGCCATTTTCATTGGTATGTTGAATCGCATAATTTAAAGAGATGGAACGAATGCCATAATCATCGCCTGCTTCACCAACAAAAAGTACATATTCACCAGTTAAAGAATCATTGTATTGTTGCACATTGATGGAAGGCATTTGGTCAGGAATAATCGACACATTGTAATGCAATGAATCCATTTTTTGAACTTGTTGATTGGAAATTAATACGCTGTACGTTGTATCTCTCATAAAACGGTAATTGTAAAAAAACTGATTGCCTGTATGTATCATGGAAGTTGGCGTTCCATTGCCCAAAGCAAATTGCATATTGTCAGTATGATCGGTATTAAAAGCCCATCGCAATGTGGTGCCTTGTGGTGCAATGATGTCGCCAATATTGTCTAGCATTTCATCTTTACGGCCAGTATAATCAGGATAGTCAACAGATACTTTGAATTGTTTGATAACTGGTTTTTGTAAGGTTTTTATTTTATATTTTGTACTACTGAATCCGCTAGAAGTAAAATTAAAATCAACGTCTTTAGCTACTTTGTAAAAGGTGTGTGTGAATGTATTTTTTTCTTTATGCTGCATCACCACTTGTTGCCCATTGTATTCAACCATCACTTGTTCCGGAATTATTTTTCCTTGTGTACGTGTGATAATTTCAATATCATCAAACTGCGTGACATTCAATTTTTTGGTAAGTAATTCAAACGTAAATGGTGCAGGAGGAATAAATTGATGGGAAGGAGAAAGTAAGCGAAACGCTGATTCTTTAAAGATGTTTGGCGCGATTAAAAGTATAGCGGCAAATAATATGGCAGGCGGTAGTAGGTAAGGTAAGTATTTTTTATTTTTAGAAAAATTAATGGCTGATTGAAATGGAAGTGGCGATAATTCACTGGTCCTTTGATCAATACTGGCAAGCAATAAATCTTGGCTTTTGGTTTCATTGATTCTTTGTTTGAGTTGCAATACATTGAGTAATTTATCTTGCACATCCTGAAAGTGAATACCAATAATATGTGCAGCCTGTTCATGCGAAATGGTCTTGCCTAATTTTTGCATTTGTAAAAAAGGAAGTAAGACAAGTTGTACGCCAGCAAAGCCACCAATAAGAATAAAAATGCCCAGTAAAGTATATCGCAACCATGAAGGAAAATAAAAGTAGTATTCACCAACACTCACCAAAATATAATAGGCAATGGCGCAAGCTAAAAAAATAAGAATACCTCTAATTAATTTATTGGCATAGTACTTTCTTATGAAGGCATCTAATTTACTAATCAACAAGTCGTAATTGTTCATATAAGTCGCAATTTAAGACATAGCTAAATGGAAACTGTTTTTTAAAGTTAAATTTTGGAAAATTGTTGTTGTTTGCCAGCATTTGGTAAGGTTTGTGGAGACACAAACCTAGGGTGAGCAGATATAAGCTGCTAATTACGTTTTGGTTTATAAATACCAATAATCGGAAAATTATCGACCATAAATAATTTTACCACTTGCAAATCGCTTGGTGGTTCTTCAAATCTAAAATTACTAATGAAATAATCGTAACCTACAATATCCCGAGGATAGAGCACAAATCGCTCTCTATCTTCTTTTGTGTGCACAATGAAATTTAATTCACCAGGGAAATTCGCGACAGCAATTTTAATTTTAGCATCTTTAGGCACGGTTTGCAAAAGATATTCTTCTGCTTGTTTGTAAGTAAGTCCCCAATAATCTAATTCAAATCGATGGGGCATGTCATTGGTTGTAAGGAGCGTCAATTCATTGAAAAATGTATTCTGAAAAGGGTGATTTTTTATCATCCAAAAAGAAACACATAAGAGGTTGATAGCGACTAAACTACTTATAATCCTAGTTCTCCATTTGTATTTTTTACTCCATATCCATACTGTTTGTAAACCGAGTGTTGCAATCAGTATAAACATGGGATTAATAGAATAGACATGTCTCCATCCATCATAAACAATCGATTTCATGGCGATGATTGCAATTAAGGGGACAAAAAATAATGTCACTACACTATTGATGTTGGTATTATGCAGAAAAGAGGTAATGCCATTCATGAAGGAAGATTTGATAAACTGTCCTGAGCCAACAAAAAATAAAAATAGATAAAGAAGAGGTGTTGAAATGAGTATCTACAAAATCAAATAATGCCATGGAAGCTTAGATGCTGGCATACGATGACCTGCATAGAGAACACCAGAATCCCAATTGTATTTTTTCATTTCGAGGAAGGCTTGTTTAAAATGGTAGATGAGACCTTCCCATAATATGGGCCAACAGAGTATGATGAATGCAACAGAAACGCAGAGATAAATCAGCAGTTTTAAACCATCTTTTTTTGAATCGTATTCGTGCAAGTAAGCACTATCCAATAGCCGCAAGTAAGAATTGGTATGAGTAATCCTAGAATTCGGATAGCGATCAGAAATGCGGTAAGAATGCCGTGTAGAATAGCCCAAAGCCAATTTTGTTTTTCAAAGAATTGAATAAATGAATACAAGTTGAACATGAAAAAAGACATAAATACGAGGTCTTTAGAATTATAAAAGGATTCGGCAAATAATCGCGGGGAGAGTACTAAAAATAAACAAGCCATGAGAGCATATTCTTTGCCAAGTATTTTAATTGCTGTTTTATAAAATGCAATTATCGCCATGAAAAATACAAGAAATAGTACAAGATGTCTCATTCTATAGATGTTGGCAGTATCCGTCATCTTGAATCCTCTCTCCATACAGGCCAATAGTATTTCAAAAAATGGGCCATGGTATTTTTCCGCGACAAACAATAAAGTTGTTTTATCTAAGTTCGTGATGTAGTTTAAATTCACTCGTCCGGTAAGCACTCTAGCTAATTCATCATCCCAGCCAATTCCGTAATCTTGAAATACCAACATCCCACACAAAAAGAAAAGGGCAAAGAAGATGTAAGGCAATTAGGGAGAAAAAATTTTGATGAGTTTGGCCATGCATTTATTTGAATGTCAAATGTAATCATGAAATAGGAATGTCGAATATGGATTAGAATAAGCTTGTTATTAATTCTTTGAATACCATAACCTGTTGCATGAATAATTATAGGAAGTTGTCTAGTCAGCGAGCATTACTTTTTAAAAACTCTAGCATCTTCCAATTTAATAAGCTATTTTCGCGTAATGGAACCTATCAAACGAATTAAATTTGTCAATAAAGACAAAACACAGTTTTTGAAGACCCTGAAACATCGCGTGGACGCCTATTTTGAAGAACGAAATTTGGATAAGAAAGGCAATGCTGCAATGGTTGTAAAATCAATTGTTTTATTGTGTATGTATATCTTGCCAATTGTTGCCATCTATGTTTATCATTTGCCATGGTGGGGAGTTTTAGGGTGTTTTACACTTTCTGGCATTGGCGTTGCAGGTGTGGGAATGAGTGTAATGCACGATGCAAATCATGGCGCCTATAGCCACAATAGATTTGTAAATATGATTATGGGAAGCACCCTTAATTTATTGGGTGGTTTTGATGTGAATTGGCGATTTCAGCATAATATTTTGCACCATACATACACCAATATTACCCATGTAGATGAAGATATTAATCCTCGTGTGAAGATGCGATGGTCGCCCCATTTTAAATGGCATCCAATCCAGAAATACCAACATGTGTATGCATTTTTCGCTTATTGTTTGGCAACTTGGAGTTGGACTTTTATCAAAGATTATAAGCAGTTTTATACCTATTCAAAAAATGGTTTAAATAAGAACGATAAAAAATCTAGAACTTTTGATTTATTCAAATTAATCGCGACAAAATTATTTTATTATCTATACATGCTTGTTCTGCCAATTTGGTGGCTAGGATATGGCGGTGGATTAATTGTTGGAGGATTTATGTTGATGCATGCCATTGGTGGATTTACATTGTCTACCGTGTTTCAATTGGCGCATGTAGTAGAAGGTCCAAAATTTCCTTTGCCAAATGAAAAAGGTGAAATAGAAAATGAATGGGCTATCCATCAAATGGAGACTACTGCTGATTTTGGACACAGCAATAAATTATTAACTTGGTATGCTGGTGGATTAACCCATCAAATTGAACACCATCTTTTCCCAGATATTTGCCATATTCATTATCCGAAAATTGCGCATATTGTAGAACAGACTGCCAAAGAATTTAATGTGCCATATCATTACAATGATAGTTATTGGTCTGCTTTGGCATCTCATGTAAAATTGTTGAAGGAGTTTGGCTTGCAAAGCGATTTTGATTTGGCGAATGCTTAGTTTTTATAGCCATTAAATAGTATCCTTCTTCGATAATATGTCAAACCTGTGTAGTAGGATTTGAAAAAGGTTGGGTTATTTTATTTTTTTTGTTCGATTTTTATTGTATACGTTTGTTATTCATTAAAAAATTTAAACAAATGAAAAAAACATTATTCTCTTTAGCACTTGCATTTGCTGCATTTACTACGCAAGCACAATGGCAAGCAGACGGCTCCACACTTTCTGGAACTTTTACAATGACTGATTTAAATGCCACAAGCTATGATGCATTCACTATGCTTAACCAAGGTAAGCATGTGGTGATAGATCTTTCAGCTACATGGTGTGGACCATGTTGGGCATATCATAATACTAACGTGTTAGATAATTATTATGATGATTATAATGCTGGTACTGGAACTTTAAATAAAGATGCGCAAGTATTTTTATATGAAGTAGATGGCAGCACTAATCTTGCAGATTTACAAGGTACAGGTACAAATACGCAAGGCGACTGGATTACAGGCACTACACATCCTATTTGTGATCCTTCAAATTCTTCTTCTGTATTGTCTAAATTTTTAACACCTGGTACTACTTCTTACGGTGTGCCTGCAGTATTTGTTATTTGCAATAACAAAAAGTTTTATAAAATTAGCACCAACATTACAGATGTAACTTCATTGCGTTCTTATATTGGCAGTAAATGTCCATTAGCACCATTAAGTACTACAGAAGTAATTGGAAAAGCTTTCAATTTTGATGTTTATCCTAATCCTTCAAACAACTTGGTAACATTGCATCTTCAATTAGATAAATCAAATTCGGTTTCTTTCAATTTATTTAATTCAGTTGGTCAAATTGTTTATTCAAGTGCTACACAAAACATGAACAGTGGTAATCAAGATATTGAAATCAATACAGCTAATCTTTCGAATGGCATGTATATTTTAGATCTTCAAGTTGGTGATGAAAAAGTAAATACTAAAATTGCTGTAAGTCATTAATACATCGTTTCTTTTTAAAAAACCGTCGTGATCAATTAAGATTCACGACGGTTTTTTTATTTTAATAGCCTTTTAAAAGGGCTTATAGAAAATTGTCGCTATACATGGACTTTTGTTCTTTTGTCTTGATACAAAAGAACCAAAAAATCAAGGCTGTGGATAGTTTATACCGATGTGAAAAATAGAAAGTCCGTCCACTTTTCAATCGGCATAATACCATCTAAGATTTATAAAATAGCCCTTCAGCCTATTTTATAAATCAAGATGGTATTAGCTAAAAAATGTTCGTGCTCGACGCAAATCGGCCAAACTCACCAGCTGCCTGCGGCTCGCTGGCTCGAACAGGGACGATTTGTTCGCCGACCACTCCATTTTTTTACGCCAAACTATACAAGGCCATTTGCAAGTGCATTGCCACCAACTGCAATTAGGAATAGCCTAGCTTTCATGATTTTTTTATTTGTCAATTAATTAGTCGTAAGTAGAAAGTAAAAAGTCGCAAGTCGTATTCAATTAAATCACTATTTTTGTCGCATGTGCAGGAATGAAATCTATTTTTGTTTTGAAAATTTATATAAAGGAAATTTATTATTCTAATGGCTAAAACTCCTTTATTTATTGCGTTTGAAGGTATTGATGGTAGTGGTAAAAGCACGCAAGCAAAATTATTAGCAGCTCAATTTCAAAGGGAAGGTTTGCCAATCTACGAAACCTTTGAGCCAACCAAATCGGATATAGGAACTATCATTCGACATATCCTACAAGGAAAGAGACAAGCAGATGAAAGAACCATTGCTGCATTGTTTGCTGCAGATAGACTAGACCATATCTTAAACGCCGATAATGGCATATTGAAACAACTCGAACTAGGATTCCATGTCATTAGTGATCGATACTATTTTTCATCTTATGCTTACCATAGTGTACACATGGATATGGATTGGGTGATTCAAACCAATGCACAAAGCGCAAATATATTAAGGCCGCATGCAACGATTTGTATTGATGTACACCCCCAAACTTGTATGGAGCGCATTCAGCAAAACCGCGACAGTACAGAGTTGTATGAAACACTAGATAATCTGAATCGAGTGCGTGACAATTATGAGCAGGCATTTTTAACTTTGGAAAACGTAGAAAATATCATTCGAATAGATGGTAATAGAAGTGTTGAAGTAGTAGCGGCAGACGTATGGCAAGCTGTTCAAAATCTATTGAAATGATGTCGAAAAATAATTCAAAATCATTTGTTATTTCACCTTATTTTTGTCGGCATCATTACAAAAGTATAAAATTGTAAACGAGTAAAATTTATCAAATGAGTACATTAACTGCAAAAGATTTTGTCACCGATCAAGAAGTAAGATGGTGTCCGGGATGTGGAGATTATAGTATCTTAAAACAAGTACAAACCGTACTGCCAACACTTGGCATTCCAAGAGAAAATATTGCCATCATTTCTGGTATTGGTTGTTCTTCTCGTTTTCCATATTATATGAATACCTATGGTATGCATTCGATACATGGTAGAGCTACTGCGATTGCCAGCGGATTGAAAGCTTCTCGTCCCGACTTAAGTGTATGGATAGTAACAGGAGATGGAGATAGTATGAGTATTGGTGGAAATCATTTAATCCATTTGCTACGCAGAAATTTTAATGTACAAATTCTGTTGTTTAATAACCAAATTTATGGCCTTACGAAAGGTCAATATTCACCAACCAGTGAAGAAAATAAAATTACAAAATCAACACCATTTGGTAGTTTAGATCATCCATTTAATCCTGGTGCTTTGGCATTAGGTGCTGATGCAACTTTTATTGCACGTAGCATGGACCGTGATCCTAAGCATTTACAAGAAATGTTGCGTAGAAGTCATGCGCATCAAGGCACTTCCTTTTTAGAAATTTACCAAAACTGCAATATTTTCAACGATATGGCATTTGAAGTATTTACAGAAAAGGGAAGCAAACCAGAAGAAGCTGTTTTTGTTGAACATGGCAAACCACTTCTATTTGGTGCCAATCAAGATAAAGGTATTCGTTTAGATGGATTCAAACCACAAGTTGTAAGCATGAGTGATTACTCAGCCGATGATCTTTGGATACACGACGAAAAAGATATTTACAAAGCGCAAATATTAACTCGTCTATTTGATAACCCAACTTCAGATAATCACTTACCTCGACCATTTGGTGTGTTCTATGCTATCGACAGACCTTGCTATGAAGAGCAATTACATGCCCAAGTTGCGCATGCACTCAGTGTAAAAGGTAAAGGCGACTTAGACAAACTCATAGCTGGAAATGAAACATGGACAGTGCTCTAAAGCCAGTACGCACAAGACTAGCATTAAGTACCTATTTTATTTTTCTACTTGGGTGCTGGACTATAATTAATTCTTGCAAACAAAATAATACTTGTACACAGCCCCAAACGCTTGCTTTGCGTGGAGGGTTTTATATTGCCGATACTGCCAATACTTTTCGTGATACGGTTCTCGTCAATGCGAATTTATTTTTTGGTTCTTCATCTCAGTATATGCAATCGATTAAGAAAGCAAGAAAATTTTCATTTCCATTGGCTCAAAATGAGGATAGCATCACAGTATTTTTTCAATCCGATTCTTTAACGAATAGTCCAAATACAATCGATACTTTTTCCATTTATTATACCAAAGAATTGCATTTTATTTCGGTTGCTTGTGGGTATCAAAATTATTTTACCATCACACATACTGCCTGCACCAAGCATGTTTTAGACACAATGATTACCACCACAGCACTCGTCAATAATGATGTAAATAAAGAACATATAAAAATTGTACTTAAGAAATAATCAATATCGACCTTGTTACTTTACTGTCAATCGCATCCTTTGCTATTGCTTACTATTTTTTATTTCTACAACTACAAAAGCGCAAACAGATAGTGCTGCAACAAACAAAACTAAGGAAGAAAAATTTAATTATTTCCGGATAGGTATTGATGCTTCCAAATTCATTTCATCTGCCATCTCTACAGAATACGATGCTTATGAGATGCAGATGGATATTCATTATAAGAAGCAAATGTTCTTGGTTTCTGAATTTGGATTTGGGCATTCCATTGTAGAAAATGATTATTTGAAATATAATTGCAATAATATTTTTATTCGTGTGGGGATGGACAAAACCTTGTTCGATGCTGAATTTAAAGGCGATTACAGCAATGGATTAATTGGCTTACGTTATGGACTTGGTATGGTGCAAAGGGGCGCAGCTACTTATGCTATTCAAGATCCCGTTTGGGGAAATACAACAGGTGCCATTCCAAGCGCTTCTTTTTTAGCGCATTGGATTGAACTAAGTGGAGGATTCAAAATGGAAGTTTTCAAAAATATTTTTGCTGGTTGGAATATTCGTTTCAAAACATTTTTGAATCCCAAAAAGTTTGAAAAGCTGCCACCATCCTACCTTGCAGGTTATGGCAAGGCAGATAAAAATACAGCCTTCGGTTATAATTTTTATGTGCTTTTTGGTTTTGGTAAAAGAAAATAAAGAGCCCGAATAATTTGGCAAGCTGGGTTTGCGGTTTATATTTGAACAATTAAAATTTAAAAACATGAAAAAATTATTTATTCTGGCAATCCTAGCTGGTGCGTTCAGCTTAACATCTTGTAAAAAAGATTACACTTGTGAGTGTAAAGACAATACTACTGGAATAGTAGATATTACCTATACGCAAAAATCTACTAAATCTAAAGCTAAAACATGGTGCAGTGCATTTAATACACAATGGGCTATTTTAGACAGCTCTTGTGCCTTGAAATAATCATAGAAAATATTTTCAAAAAAAACCGATTCTAATGGAGTCGGTTTTTTTTATTTACGCTTGGTCGAAATTCTTTAATTCAGAATTTAGGTATGACATTTTTTTGGCGTAACCCCGAATGCAAAAACTTAGGTTCCTAACACATATTCTTTCTTGGCATCGGGGTCGGGCTGTCCGTTTCAATCTTTTGCTTGAGGCAAGCAAAAGGATTTTCACTACCATCCCTTACGCTAATGCAGTGCATCTTACTCAATAATTATTTTCTTTGTTTGAAAACCGCATCATAAATAATAAATACCTTTTGAATAATTGGAAACATCTATTTCATTTTGAAAGTGGAGAAAATTAACTGCCCAATACTATTATACAACACCTACTGTTCGAGATTTGAAATCTCGGACTGCTATCGGAGGATTTGTAATCCTTGCACAAGACTCGTTCATATCTTGACTTATAAAATTGAAAGATAAAGCCTTTTCTATATTTACTGCATCTGCACTGTTTGAGATGTTAGCGCAGCGCATCTCGAATAGCAGATAAAAAGCGATTTTTAATCGCAAACAAGCAGATTGAAAATCAGCCATTATCAATAGTTCGACATGGCATTCGAAATATCGAAGACTCTTAAATCATGTCATCCCTACGGGATTTTGCTTTCGACCTATAATATTATTTCTATAATCATGTCATCCCTACGGGATTTTGAAGTTCATTGAATTGGCTGGCGCAAGAATGGCGCGTTGCCTTTTGCGTTTGCCTTCTTGTGCCTTAGTGTTCGAAGTGTTTCTCTGCACGATGTCACCAACCGATATTGTGCAGTAGACACGGGTTTCAAACCCGCGCCAGCATATATCGATCTTCTGTTTATTGAATATAAGTAAACAAAAATGCCCCAATGAAGGGGCATTTTATCTTGTAGGGTGTTTCTTTTCTGTTAGCAGTTCGCATTTCACTTATTGTAGACTTGCTTTGCGCGGTATGGAAGACAACTTGCATTTGTAATGTACCTTGTTTACTTGCTCTGGAAGCTCGATTTTTTGCTCAGGATGCTCGTAGCGTTATTACAAAGTTAAGAAGTCTTTTACAGGATGCTCGTAGCGTTATTACAAAGTTAAGAAGTCTTTTGCAGGATGCTCGAGGCGTTATTGCAAAGTTAAGAAGTCTTTTGCCGGATGCTCCATTTCCTTTTACGGATGCGAGATGCGTTATTATAAAGTTAAGAAGTCTTTTGTCGGATGCTCCAAGTCTTTTACCAGATGCTCCATTTCTTTTTGTGGATGTAAGATTTCTATTAACGAATGCAAGATGCACTGTACTGGCTAAATGATTTCTGCATTTGCTAATGGAATTCTTATGCTTTCGGCTTCGTAAACCTAATATTGCTAATTTGTTTATACTCGGGGGCGGTAGTTCCATAAATTGACTTTACATAGTCTTTAACAGCTGCGGTTATATCATATAATCCTGTTTTGTCTTTATACAATGTTTTATCTCTTGCTATACGAGCATTGGATACTGCGGTGTAAGCGTTAGATACATTTGTATTGGCGGTTTTGAGTGCTGCTAATTGGGTTGTAAGGGCTGCAATTTTAAGATCTACTTCATTTGGCGCATAATTGGCTTCGGGTGTTTTGAGTAGTTCTATTATTTTAGTAAAATGTTCTATGAGTTGGTCGAAAGATTGTTGAGATGAGCTGATGGTTTTTGGAGCGGGCGTATTAGGGTCGGTAGATTCTTGCACTGCTTTTGCTCTTTTGCCTTGTATTTTTCTGTTGATGGCTTTAGCATCTTTTATCATTTCGGTGGTGGCGTCGGTGGCGGAGAATGCGTTTACTAAACGGGTAGTGAGTGGGCGAAGTGGTTCGAATAAAAGTGCTCGTGCATTGGTAGCATTATTGTATGCTACAGATTTGGTGGTAACGTTGAGGAGGTCGGCTTTGGCAGTGGTGAACAGTGTGTTTAATGACACTAGCTTGATGGGAACTTTTGTGGGGTTGTAGGTGGCTCCATAACCTGTGATGAACGAAATAAAATCTTCAAAGTTTGCTACGTTTTTGGCGTGGCCGGTTTCTGTGTTTTGCATAATATATTTGTTTTTAAAAGTGAAAAGGAAAAGTAAAAAGCTTCTTTGAAAAATCCAAATTTGGGGGATGGGAAAATTTAGCGCGCGCTATAGGTGCAGCTTTATAAAGAGATTGATTATTACATTCTGCTGATTATACGGTTTGCAAAACCGCCGATACTAGTTAGAGATTACAAATTTAGAATAGATTCGATTTTGTAATTTGAACATTAGGAATAGATGGTACGTGTGTGCTTCATAAGCTACTGTCATTCAACAAACTTATTTGTCTATCAAGATAATTTAATTTCCCAACTATGCTTGGATTTCATTTTGCCTGAACTGAGATACTACGGCTGCGCTCAGCACAGGTCAGTGTGAGTAATAGGAGAATTATAATTTTCATTTATTCAATGATTATTTTTTTTACAGCATTATTAATTTGAATAAAATACATACCCTTTGCGTACTTGCTTACATCTATTTCATCTTTTGTTGTTGATGAAATTATTTGTCCGCTCAAATTATACAATGTTTTCTTTTTGCCTCTTGCATTATTAATATAAATATTTTGATACGCTGGGTTGGGATAAACAACCCAATCTTTTTCTTTCTCTTTCACATTCTCACTTTGTAATGGCCAACACACAACACTCGTATCAGCACCTAAGCCATAATTAGGCATATTAGGTGGGCTTCTCAAACCTGTGTAAGATTGTGTAACACCTCTTGGTATAAAACTACAGCCCAAGCCTTTAACATTGGGGCTATCTATATAGCTTATCGAATATGAACCTATATCACTACCAATATATATTTTGCCATTAGGTGCTAAGCCCATAGAAGCGTACCAATTGAACCCAGCTATGGAAGTATCTGGTCCATGTATGAATATAGCATTATACCTATTGGTATCTTCTAAATCTATTTGATAAATGGTGTACATATTACTCATATACAAAAGCTTCCCATTGGGCGAAAAACAAATGCCAGCTTTGATGTCGTAGTTAGGGTAGCTACTTGTATCATAAGGCACTCTATACTGTTGCTTATAAGTAAGTGTGCCATAGCATCTATCAAAATCAAATAAATCTACTCGATTGAAATCGTAAAAAGCATTACCATTGATGGTATCAATATTGCCATACATAGTGCTTGCCATTTGCTTACCATCTTCACTAAAAAAAAGTTCACTTTGCCAAGGACGAAAACCTCCAATATTAGCAGTAGGGACATATTGATAGTAAGGACCTAGAATAGTATCTGCTAACACTAAATATTCTTGATAGCGGTTATTTTTTGCATCTGCTTTTACAAGCCACCAATCTTTGCCATTGGCGTGTTTCACAGCCTGCAAAGCACAATCTACAAAGTGTTGATTATCGGCTAGCACCATATTTTTTTGAATCACTTTTCCTTTGCCTGCATTGCTATCCATATCCACTATACTATAATTGAGTACATCAAATTCGGTTTTAATGTTATTCAAATAATTATTTGCCACACTATCACTCATGCCCGTGCTAAACACATAATAGGTATTGCCTTTTTTTGGGAGGATGATGGAGGTTTGGTCGAAGAGGCTAGAGCCTCCATAATGATTGCATAATATTTTACCATAAGGACAGTTTATATAATAACCACTATCTATTGCATAACTATCATAGCTGTACAAGATAAATCCATTAGAGAAAAATAATAAATTGCCGTTAGTGTCTGAAATAGCTGCTGACGATTCTAAGCCACAAAAATTATTTGGTAAAGCACTAATGCCTAGAGAAGAATTAAAATTAAAATTTATAGCTGGAGCAAATCCAATTGGCCAATTGTTCAATCTTTTTAATTCTTGAGAATAGCAAATTATATTAGAAATGGTTGATAATAAAATCAATATTATTGTTCTCATAATTAATCAATTAAAATTTTACCATAATATTTTGAATTATCTTGTTTGATTACTTTATATAGATACACACTTGTTGTTAGTTTGTTTATTTCTATTCTATTTACCTCTTTGCTTTTATTCAATGTAGATTTAAAAACCACATTACCCAATAAATCCATTATCTCTATTTGTTTAGCATTTTTACAAACTACATTCAAGTAGTTTGTTGCAGGGTTAGGAAATACTATAATACCTCGCTGTTCGACATGTTCGGCTTTGCGGCATGTCGAACTACAGATAAATGTGGTTCTCCGAACCATTTCAATGACGTTATAAACCTTCCACATGTAATATTCCTTTTTGTAAAGGTAAATAAATCTACTGTTCGAGATTTGAAATCTCGAACTGCTATCGTAGGATTTGCAATCCTTGCACAATACTCTTTCATATCTTGACAAATAAAATTTAAATATAAACTAATGTTTCTATCTTCACTGCATTGCGTTAGGGATAGAACGGAAATCCTTTTTTTTCTTCAAAAAAAAGATTGAAGTGATAGCCCGACCCGAAGGGGAACGCCACAAGAAAGTCGTAAGTCGTAAGGCGTAAGTTAAAAGTCGAAAGTAAAAAGGCGTAAGTAGAAAATAGTAAGTCGTAAGGCGTAAGTAGTAAGTAAATAGTAGAAAGTAAATAGTTAAAAGTCAAAAGTCGAAATCCGAATTCCAAAATTCAAATAGTACGTTCAGTATATAGTATGAGCTTAGGCACGCTATTAAAAATACTGCTTCCGATTTTCTAGATGCAAAGCAATGAAATACAAACAAGCTGCTTAAACTATAAATTGGATCAAGTCTGGCATTACCAGTTGCACTTGCTCGCCTGTTGCAAAATTCTTAATGGTAATCAGGTTCTTATTTATTTCATCTTCACCCAACAAAATCACAAAAGGAATATGGCGCTTATTGGCATATTTTAATTGCTTGTCAAACTTACTTGGCTCTGGATATAATTCACAAGAGATGCCATGTTCGCGCAGATAAGCAAGAAGTTTAAAATTAGCTATATCAAATGCTTCCCCAAAATTGACCAGCATCACCTTGACCGAAGCTTCACTTATTGCATTTGGAAATAAAGCCAATTCGTCCATCACATCATAGATTCTATCTACACCAAAAGAGATACCAACACCGGGCATATTGGGTACACCAAATAGTCCAGTCAAATCATCGTATCGACCGCCGCCGCCAATACTTCCCATTTGTATGCCCAAAGGTTTTACTTCTAAAATAGTACCTGTATAATAATTGAGACCTCGCGCTAAAGTCACGTCTATACTGAGTTTCGGATGATGCTTTACTATACATGTAAGTTCGTCAATGCCTTGCTTGCCGATCGTAGATTCGGTAAATAAAACAGATAGTTGCGACAGTATATTGTCATTACCCAAATCACTTTGTGCAATTTGTAAATAGTTATTGATGATGACTATCGCCTCGGCCTGAATGCCTCTTTGTTGTAATTCTTCGTTTACTTTCTCGATCCCAATTTTATCTAATTTGTCAATGGCAATCGTAATGGAAGTCATGTGTTCGATGCCACCACAAAGCTCAGCAAGTGCAGCAAGTATTTTTCGATTATTTACACAGATGTTGACGTTGATATGCAGTTTGTCAAATACGTTTTGATACAACTGAATCAAATCCATTTCATTCAATAAAGATTTGCTCCCAACTATATCGGCATCGCATTGATAAAACTCTCTGTAACGCCCACGCTGCGGACGATCGGCACGCCATACGGGTTGTATCTGGTAGCGCTTGTATGGAAAAGTAAGTTGCCCGTGGTTCATGGCAATATAACGTGCGAATGGAATCGTAAGGTCATATTTTAATGCCCTTTCTGTAATACCTTTTGTATTTTTTCCTGCCAATACTTTTTCAAAATCTGCTTTGGCTGCTTCGTGTTTCTCTGCCCGATCCAAACCATTATTGAGTATTTTGAAAATCAATTTATCGCCTTCTTCGCCATACTTTCCCATCAAGGTTTCTATATTTTCAAAGGCAGGTGTTTCCAATGGCTGAAACCCAAATCGTTCAAATTCAGTACGGATAATTTGAAAAATATAATTTCTCTTTTTTACAATGTCTGGTCCAAAATCTCGAGTGCCTTGCGGTATAGATGGTTTCATGGGTAATGTGTGTGAGGCGCAAAAATAGGGAAATGAAAATTACAATATTGCATTTACAAATTGAATAATAGGCCGCTTCGAAAATATTATTTTCAAAAAATAAATGAAGAAGGACAGAATCAAAATTTTGAAAAGGATAAAAGTATATATTTGTTCGATGAAAAAAATATTCCCTCTCTTTCTACTCTTATTCTGCACCGCTATTGCCAATGCACAGCTAGGCACTTTAAAAGGTTTTATTTATGAGAAGGAAAATGGCGAATCCTTGACTGGCGCAACTATCGTCATTACGGGTACCAAAAAAGGAGCTCAATCGGATGTGAATGGGTTCTTCAATATCCCAAAAGTACCAGTTGGAAAATATACCATCAAAATCACTTCGCTTGGTTATGAAAGTTTGGAAAAACAAGTGACTATTTCGGCAGATGAAATTACCTCTGTAAAAATTTATTTAGTCAAACGTTCGCGCGAATTGAAAGGCATTAGTATTTCTGCCAAAAAAGAAGATAAGATTTATGAAACCAAAGTAGGTGTAACACGCATCACGCCGAAAGAATTAAAACTCATGCCTAGCATTGGTGGAGAAGCTGATATAGCACAGTTTTTGCAGGTTATGCCAGGTGTTATTTCTACAGGCGATCAAGGTGGTCAATTGTATATTCGTGGTGGTTCGCCAATTCAGAATAAAATTCTATTGGATGGCATGACCATCTACAATCCTTTTCACTCTATTGGTTTGTATTCTGTTTTTGAAACGGATGCTATTCGTAGTGCAGATGTGATGAGTGGTGGCTTTGGTGTGGAATATGGTGATAGAACTTCTGCGATTGTAAGTGTAACCACAAAGGATGGTAACAAAAAACACCAATCTGGGAAAATTGCGATTAATCCTATTTTGGCTAAAATATTTTTGGAAGGCCCAATTTTGAAAATGAAAGGGGATAGCACTACTTCTATTACTTATTTGGCATCCATCAAACACAGTTACCTCAAATCGTCTGCTAATGCGCTGTATGGCTCTATGGGCGAACCCTATAAATCTAAATTGCCGTATACATTTACCGATGCGTATGGTAAAATAAATATTAGCTCCACCAACGGTAGCAAGTTTAATTTATTCGGATTTAGTTTTAATGACCGTGTCAATTATACGGGCACTTCCGATTTGAAATGGAATAGTTATGGTGCGGGTTCTAATTTTGTGATTACTCCAGGCGCGTCTTCTTCTTTAATTTCTGGAGGCTTTTATTATTCCGATTATAAAATTAGTTTGGCTGAGGCAGACAATAAGCCAAGAGAAAGTGCCATCGGTGGATTTGATGCGAATATCAAAGTCACTTCTTATTTTCCGAATCATAGCGAATTTAATTATGGTGTAGAATTTACTGGATTTAAGACTGCTTATCAATACTATAATTTTTTAGGTATTCGACAAGAGCAAAATGATTACACTACGCAGCTCGGTGGATTCTTAAAATTGAAAAAAAATATAGGCGATAAATTGGTTATAGAACCTGGTATACGTGCGCAATATTATGCCTCGCTTCCTGTAGGTAGATTTGAACCTAGAGTTGCAATGAAATTTAATGCCACAAAAAATATCCGCATCAAAGGCGCCGTGGGTATGTATTCACAAAATTTATTGTCGTCTAAATCAGATAAGGATATTGTCAACTTTTTTACTGGCTTTTTAACTGCACCCGATTTTGAAATTAAAAAGCCAAATGGCAGCATTGCAGACAATAATATCCAAACTGCTTATCATGTGGTGGGTGGTTTAGAAGTGGACGTGAAGGATTTTGAATTCACGGGCGAACCATGGTATAAATATTTTGGGCAAATCATCACCATCAATCGATATAAATTATTGCCAACAGATCCTGATTATTCAATTGAAACAGGAAAGGCTTATGGTGTAGATTTTACGATGAAATACAGTAAAGGTCGTAAGTATTTTTGGGGTGTATATTCTTATGGTTATGTGGATCGTAATGATGGCAAACAAACTTATCCAACGCCATTTGATCGTCGCCACAATGTGAATCTATTGGCATCTTATGTTGCAGGTAGAAAGTGGGATTGGGAATTATCTGCTCGTTTCAATTATGGTTCTGCTTTTCCATTTACACAAACCCAAGCCTTCTATGAAAAAATGGATTTTAGTAATGGCATAAGCACCAACTATGTTGCGCAAAATGGAAATATGGAAATACTCTATGCAAATAAAATTAATGGTGGTCGTTTGTCTGATTATCATCGCTTAGATATTTCTGTGAAAAAGAAATTCTACACAGGCAATCGCTCTGTTTTAGAGGCTTCAGGCAGTGTAAGCAATGCGTATGATCGTAAAAATATTTTCTATATTGATCGAGTTCGTAATACAAGAGAATATCAATTACCAATATTTCCAAGTCTAGGTTTGGCTTGGAATTTTTAAAATTATCTGTGAATATTTATGCAAAAAAAAGGGTATTTAGTTATTACATTTTTCATTTTATTTCACGCCTCCTTTGGGCAA
This sequence comes from Bacteroidota bacterium, assembly GCA_947476825.1. Taxonomy (GTDB): domain Bacteria; phylum Bacteroidota; class Bacteroidia; order Chitinophagales; family Chitinophagaceae; genus OLB11. Next base: position 25,589 of record CANJRV010000004.1, read on the forward strand.
AAAACTATTCATTTTACCGACAAAAATGCGAAGCTTAGAACAGCGATTGAGCATATTGAATATGGTCATTATCCAGAAGCAGCAAGCTTATTGACGGCCTATTTAAAAGCCAATACTTCCATTCGTCATGGTGGCAATGATTTTGATATTGCCTTAGCAAATTATTATATTGATGTTTGTGCATTACATCTTGCAAAACCAAATGCCGCAGAAAATTTTCAGACTTTTTTAGCACAAACCGTATTCAAACAACTACAAGAAATTGGCAATTTTGAATTGGCAAAATATTATGTGGATAAGGGAAATTACCCCATGGCGATTCCATGTTATGAAAAATCGGGCATCAACTTTTTAACCAATCAAGAAATATCCGAAAGGAATTTTCAATTAGCATACGCTTATTTGGTTACCCAACGTTTGGATAAAGTAGATCCATTGTTTGCTTCTGTCAAAAATATACATGGCGATTATTTTAAACCAGGAAATTATTACTATGGAATTTTAAGTTATTACAAAGGAGATTATCCTACGGCGAAAGAAAGTTTTTTGAAGGTAGCTGAAGATGAAAAATATAAAAATATTGTACCCTTTTATTTATTAGAGCTAAGCTATCTCACTGGTCATGCACAAGAAGTGTTGGACAATGCAAAAGATTATCTTGACCATCCTGAAAAATTATATTACAGCAATGAATTGAATCAACTCGTTGGACAAATATATTTGGAAGAAGCCCAATATGCGAATGCAGAAACTTATTTTAAAAAGTATATTGAAAAATGTTTGAGCCCACGAAAGGAGGATTATTTTAGATTGGCGTATGCGCAATATCAACAAAAAAAAGTAGCAGACGCAATTACTAATTTTGAAGTGATGTCAAAGGATACGGATAAAATTTCGCAGCAGGCATATTATCTTTTGGCAAAATCTTATTTAACACAAAGCGAAAAGCAAAAAGCATTCAATGCCCTGCAAGCATGTATAGCAGTGCCTTTGCATGCGGATATTGTGGAAATTGCCGAATATAATTTGGCTAAATTAAGTTATGATATCGAAGATGAAATTACAGCAGAAAAGCGCTTGAATCAGTTCATGGACAAATATCCAAAATCGGATGTCAAGGAAGAAGTAGCTGAGTTAATTACCTTTCTACATTTGAAAAATGACCGTTTTGATGATGCCATGATTATGATGAATAAATTGGTCAACATGTCCGATCGTATCAAGAAAATTTATCAACGAGCCAATTATGCAAGAGGCGTGCAATTATTGATTTCTGGCAATTCTGATTTGACAATTCCTTATTTTAATGAAGCCATGAAATATCCAATGGATGAAAGTATAAATAATCTCGCTTCCTTTTGGCATGCAGAGGCTTTGTATCGTTTGGGACGTTATGACGAAGCCATGAGTTTTGCGGATTATTATTTAGATCATTCCACCTATAATGCAGATGCCGACAATCGCAGCAAAATGCATTTAATGAAGACCTATATTTATTTTCAAAAAAATGATAAAGAAAATCAAGATGCGGAATTTCAATTGGTAAATGATTTAGATAAAAATATGGATTCTCTACAAGTATTGGATTCCGTGAAACCAAATTTTGTTCCAGATAGAATACCCATTATTGATAATGATCCTTATGTGTTAACGTATAATATGCCTGAGGAGGAATTTAAATTTCAGTACACGCCAGTACCTTTGAAACCACTTGCTATGGATAAGGTAAATGAAATTAAAATTTGCCCGAATTACGCAAAAATAGGAATAGGTAATTTGTCTACGATTTCCTTAGAAGCTGGTGCTGATATTTCAGACCTAATTAAAATGCCTTGGTATGTCAACTTTAAACATACTTCATCGAAAGGAAAAATAAAAAATCAACAAGTTGGAGAAACGCATTTTGGCATTTATGATCATCGGGTATTTCAAAAAAATGCAATAGAAACTTCATTTACTGTTGATGAAAATAAAGTATTCTATTATGGTTATGATCATGATGCATTTAGCTATGCTAAAAGCGATGTAAAGCAGCGATTCTTGAGCATTGGGGTGCAAACAAACATCAAACCTTTGCATCCAAAAAAATATCACTTCGACTATGAAACGCATGTTTATCTTGGCTTGTACACCGATAGTCGTGAAGCTTCCGAAACAAATTGTGAAGTAGATATGCCCATTTCAAAAGAAATAAATAATGAGGTGAAAGTGAATACAGGCTTTGCCTTAAATGCCAATTTTTATCATGTCGGCGGATATCAAAGTCAATCGAATTCGATGTTGATGTGGAAACCAAGTATTGCCAAAACTATGCATGGTATCGATTTTGCTATAGGACTTTATCCTGTAGTAGCACAAAAATTTCATGTATTGCCAGATATAACGGCAACAAAAAAAATGCCAGCAACTTCGGCCATGCTGATCGTAGGTTTGCAAAGTAAATTGGTCCTAAATACGTTTAAGCAAATGACCACACTGAATCCATTTCTCTTTAATTATTTTTCGGTCAAACAATCCAAAAATACGGAACTATTTGCAGGGCTAAATGGCAACTTGAATAGAAATTGTAGCTATACCTTAAAAACAGGCTTTGCTACGTTTAGAAATTTGCCATTATTCTTACAAGATACCACATTGGATGGAAAACAATTTAGCATTTTGTATGCATCGAAAATAACAGCAGGAATTATTGACGCGTCCATAGATTATACTTTACATAAAAATTTTCGTGCAGGCGCTAGTATCCAAAGCAGACCAATTTTATCCTTGTCCTCTTCTAATAAAGCATGGCATTATGTGTCGTCCGAAATGAGCATGTATGGCGAATACAGAGCGAGTGATAAAATTGTTTTACGTTCTGATCTATTTTGGCGTTCAGGCTATTCTTGGATACAAAAAAGTATGCAAGGCAATGCGCCATTTACAAAAATGTCTAAACCAGGATTAGATATGAATATTGCAGGACTCTTTGAAATCAAGCAACAATGGAAAGCTTATTTGGATATACATAATTTATTCGGTTCAAAGTATCAACAATGGCATGGATATTCGATGTTTGGTCCAAATTTGCAGCTTGGAATTATTCATTCTTTTGAAAACCCAAGATTTGTGCAACATTAATTTTTTCCTACAAGCTTAAGTAGCTACTTTTACAGTCCAGCATTAATATAATAACAGCACTTCTATGGATATTGTCAAATACATTGGTCAATTTTTAATTAAAAATAAGTATTGCAGCCTGTCCGGTTTGGGTGTCTTCGATTTGAAAAAAAATTCAGCTTCCATTTCGAATCAAGAGGCGATTTCCCCTTCAACTTATCATATTACTTTTACTTCTGTTGGTAGTATCGACGATACTTTCGCTTCGTTTATTGCTACTATGGAAAATGTTAGCATCAGTAATACATCCAACAATATTAAGAATTATTGCATTGCTGTGAAGGAGGAATTGAATACTACTGGTAAATTTAAATTGGATTCAATAGGTGAGTTATACATGCAAAATGGTAAAATTACTTTTAAACAAAGTGATGATTTTGACTTAGGCCTACAACCTGTGCCTATTCCTATTGTAGAAATAAAATCCAATGTCAACGAGCAAGGAGGTATACCTAAATTAGATTATAGCTATCCACCTGCCTCTACACATTATGGCAAAAAATCTTTTGTTTCTGCGAAGGTATTAGTACCAATAATAGTGGTTGCATTGATTGGTGTATTCATGGTATTTCGTTTATTGCAATCACCTACAACTAGTGCAAATCCAAGTTCAACTACAGACTTAGAAGCACTTGAATTAAATAGTTCTTCCACGCATGATACTGCTGCATCTACAGATGCAAATACTACAGCTAGTGTGGATGCAAATGGCGAAACAATTTATAAGGTCGTAGTACTGACCAGTGCTAATGAGGCGCTTGCAAAAACCAAAGCTGCTAAGTGGAAAAATTATGGCAATATTACCAATGTGATTCAACGTGATGGCAATTTCTTGGTGACTATGGATGCGAGTTATCCGAAGAATGATACAGTGAGATTAGTAGATTCCTTACGTCATTTTTTTGATTTGAAAGGAGCAGTATATATTTTGAAATAAGTTAAACAAAGGATAGGATTTTTCTTTTGCATAAAAGAGAAAAACTAAAATTTGTATTTTTAATAGAATAAAAAATCGGCAGTTGCCGAACCCGTTTTTGTATGTTGAACCCGTTTTGGAAACAATCCCCTTTTGTGCGATTTATTTTGCCTTTTATTCTTGGCATCAGTCTTTTTAATTATTTTCCTATTGTGCGTGTAATGCCTGTGCTGTATGCCATTGCTCTAGTTTTGGTTTTATATGCAATCCCCTTTTTTCTGGCGGATTATAAAAAATATACATTTCGTTACTTGCATGGTATTGGATTATTTCTTGTAATTGGATGCAGTGGATATGCCATCTGTGTATTGCATTCGCCATTCGTTTCTAGCAAATTTTATTGTTCTCATGTAAAGGAATATGCTTATGCCTTAGTAAGAATAAATGCGGAATTGGAAGAAAAGGAGAAGACGTATAAAGCAACTGTGGATGTAAAGCAATTGCTTCAACAGAAAGAGTCTATACCGACTAATGGGGAAGCGATTATATATTTTCAAAAGACAGATAAGTTGCTTAATCTGCATACTGGAGATTACATTTTACTGAAAAATAAATTTACAGATTTAAAGTCAAGTGGCAACCCTGGAGCGTTTGATTATGCAAAATATTGTCATCGAAATAATGTGTATCAATCCGCTTTTGTGCGAGAATCTGAATGGCGAAAAACTACTTGGCATACAGAAGATCTTGCATCTTATTTTGAAAAACTAAATAAAAAAACGAGAGTTATTCTGCAAAGTTATATCCGTGATACTGTTGCTGCTAGCATTGCAGAGGCCTTGCTTATCGGCTATCGAAAAGATATTGACAAAGATATTTGGCAATCGTATTCTAATACCGGCATTGTCCATATCATCGCTATTTCGGGTATGCACATGAGCATGATTTATATGAGCATTCGCTATCTACTTCTTCTATTGCCGTTTTTTAAGAAAAGGAAAAATATGGCGCTGTGGTTTGCTATTATTTTGATGTGGTGTTTTGCCATTTTAACTGGTGTACCACCATCTGTGAATAGAGCAGCGGTGATGTTTACTTTTTTGGGTGTCGGTGAAATGATCAATAAAAAAATGCCTGTGTATAATAATTTAGCCGCAAGTGCATTTGTCTTATTGTGCTGTAATCCTTCATGGTTGTGGGATGTAGGTTTTCAATTGTCGTATTTGGCAGTATTGAGTTTGGTTATTTTTTATAAACCCTTTGTCGATAAAATGGTTATCACGAATAAAATATTAAATGCCATTTGGGAAATGATAGCCATTACCATTGCTGCGCAAATACTCACATTTCCATTTTGTATTTATTATTTTCATCAGTTTCCATTGTTATTTATTTTGACGAATTTGGTTGCTGTTCCTGCAACAACCATTATTCTGTATGCCGAAATAATATTGGTTGCTTTCCATTGGATACCACCTCTTGCCCATTGGATTGGATTTGCCATATCTATTTCTATTCAAGGTTTGAATCAGTTTGTATTTTTTATTGGACATATACCCTATGCGGTTTGGACGGGCATTGGCATTACAGAATGGCAACTCTTAGTATTGGTTATTTTTATTGTTTGTATTTCTGTTTGGCTTTTCTATAAGAGGATAATTTACTTTGTATATGCTGTTTGTTGCATACTGTTTTTTATGTTCAGTGTGGATTATGCATTCATGAAAAGTTTTCAAACCCATCGAATGATTGTTTACCAAATGCCTAAACAAAAAAGTATAGAATTTAATTACGGCAACGAATTTTATTCGCCAGACGAAAAGGAAATACTATCCAATCCGAAAAATAGTAATTATGTTTCGGCACCGTCACGAAGAGAATATCATGTCACAAAAATGGATAGTTCTATTGTAGAACTTGCGAAAAAACATGCTATAGAATTGTATTTTTTTGGCGGTAAAAAAATGGCGAGAATACATAGCGAAGCTTTCAACTGCAAAACGCCAATGCCCATCGATATTTTGATTGTCAGCGAAACCAACGCTATACATGCATCTTGGATTAAAAGAAATTTCGATCCTAATCAAATTATTCTGGATAGTAGTATTCCTTTTTGGAAAACAGAAAGTATCAAAACAGAATTAGCGGCACTGCATATACCCATTTATGATGTGCAAGCAAGTGGAGCGTGGGTGATGAATTGGTAGGAGAAAGTGTTCAATCTATTTTTCTTGAATAAATTATTTTGCAAGTGAAATACAAACTTCCATTTGTACATTTGGATATTAACCAACAAGTCGTGCATTCAGTTCAAGCATTAAAAATACAATCAGGGATTGCTTCAGAAGTAGAAGATTTTTTGACGGTGGAAGAAATTTTATCCATTAGTATCAATGGCGAATCGTATACTATGACGATGCGAACACCAGGCAATGAAGAGGCTTTAGCCAGAGGTATTTTGTTGAGTGAAGATGTGTATAATGACCTTCATACAAATCCAATATTTTCTATTATAGAAAAAAATGAATTCAATTATATCACGAAAGTGAATGTAGACATTCCTGAAGGGAAAATTGGGAAAGGGATATTGACGAAACGAAATTTAGTTTCTGTTTCTAGTTGTGGTATGTGTGGTAAGGATGAAATGGATTTGACATGGGTTGGTGAGAAAATTATTTGCCATCAAAAACTGAATACAAAAGTTTTGCATCAATTATTTCAGAAGATGAGTGCGCTTCAAGAGAACTTTAAATATTCGGGTGGTTCGCATGCTTCGGCTGCATGTACGGTAGACGGTGAATTGCTGGTGATGCATGAAGACATTGGTCGACATAATGCGGTAGACAAAGTAATAGGGAGTTTGTTGTTGGAAAATAAATTAGAACGAGCACAAATTTTATTGGTCAGCGGACGAGTATCCTACGAAATAGTCAACAAATGTTACAGAGCATGTATTCCTTTTCTAGCAGCCGTATCAGCACCTTCTAGCATGGCAGTTCTTTACTGTCAACAAATGGGAATTACCTTATTGGCATTTTGCAGGGAAGATAAAATGACGGTGTATACGCAAGAGGAGAGAGTGGAAATGGGCTTTCTCTAAATGGTTTGCAAAACCGCCGATAGCAGTTCGAGATTGCAAATCTCAAACAAATTTACTTTTTTATTTTTGAAGATCTCGGATAGGTGTGAGAGGCAGCTTTTCATTCTTCTTTATCATTAATCATCTTTGGATTCTTCATTCATGCAAACTACTTTTATCTCAACCCAGCCCAGCGCAAGCAAACTACCTTTAAGCGCGATAGCTAGATGTAATAATATTGAGTATATTTAGTTGTCAAAAAATAAATTTGTAGTAATGCTTAATTTATCAATAAACATATGACAAAATATCGAAAAACGAGGCTTGCAATCGTAAGCATTTTAGTATTAGTTCTATTACTCGTTACTGTTTACGTTTACTCAACGCCGCCAGGTCTGCACTATTTATTAGTAGTGTAGGATTCAATTGGAATTTTACTTTTATCTATTATTTTCTTGGCTTCGGTTTCGGGACTAAAAAATTTTTGGAAGATAGGTGCGTCTTTATTAATTAGTTCATTCGTAACCGCAATTCCTGCAATAGCAACAAGCAGTGAAAGTGCAAGTGCAGCTGCTAAAGCTGGAGTTGTAATTACATTGCTTTGTATTGTTGTTACATCGGGGCTGCTATATTTTTACTGGATTCGAGACAAGTGAAAATAACTATCATCTGCTGTTCCACATGTTCGTTGCGGCATGGCGAACTATAGATAAAAAAGGTTCCGTGAACCTTTGCTATATAATTGGCATTTACGCCGTTTTCTGCTGTTCACATTTTCGACTCAGAGGCATGTCCAAAAGTGGATCTATTCGTAATGAAATCTACATTGAACAATATAACATTTTTGATTTACTCCTTTTTTACCTTCTACTTTATATACTAATCTATGTTCGCCAGTTATTCGTCTTGACCAATATCCTTTTAGCTCGAATTTTAATGGCTCAGGTTTTCCCAATCCACTGAAAGGAGTTTTGCTAATATCATTTAATAGCTCTTTGATTTTATGCGTTAATGAAATATCTGTTTCTATCCAAAATTGAAAATCATGCCATCCATTTTCTGTAAATTCAAAATTCATCCGACTATTTTTTACAGCTTATATTTTATAGTCTTACCCTCTTTAATTTGATGGATTGATTCAGTTAGTCTCTTTCTGTTCGCAGGAGAAGATAATAAATAACTAGTCTCAGTTAATGAGTTATATTCACTCATTGAAAGGATGACAACTGCTTCTTCATCTGCAGATCTAGATACTACGATTATATCGGAGGATTTGGAAACATCATCTAAATATTTTTTCATGTTGCTTCTCAATTGTGTTGCTGAAACTGCTTGCATAATTTTACAATTTGAAACGAAAGTACATTATTCCGTACATAATAAAGTCACAAAATATTCTGATTTTTGGTAAACAAATCCCAAAAAACTACTCCACTCTCTTTCTCAAATTTTTTATTTCTCCTTTACGCTTTTTACTATCCAATCTTTTTTGAATTTGTGCTTTAGATACTTTGGTTGCTAATCTTTTTTTAGGTTGGTGTAATGATTTGATAATTAAGGCATGTAATTTTTCAATAGCTATTTCTTTATTGCCAAGTTGAGTGCGTGTAGTATTACATCGCACGATCAGTATATCTTCTTGCGCTAATCTGGAGGCAAGTTTTTGTTTCAGTAATATTTTTTGTTCAGGTGTTAATAGCGCAGAATTTTCAATAGAAAATCGTACTTCTACTTGCGTTTCTACTTTGTTTACATTTTGCCCGCCTTTGCCTCCACTCCTCGAAGTTCGTATTTCTATTTCTTTACTTAAGTTCATCAGCTAATCTTATAAGTGTTTATTCTTGTACAAAATAGTGTTGCCTATTCATGTGTTTTTTCAGGGCGCATTTGCGGAAAGAAAAGCACATCTTGTATACTCGATTGGTTGGTCATGAGCATTGCCAAACGATCTATACCAATGCCAATTCCAGAAGTTGGTGGCATACCATATTCTAAAGATCGTAAAAAATCATGGTCTATAAACATGGCTTCATCATCACCTTTTTCCAGAAGTTTAGCTTGCTCTTCAAATCGAGCACGTTGTTCAATAGGGTCATTCAATTCACTATAGGCATTTGCTACTTCTTTGCCATTAATCATCAACTCAAATCTTTCTACCAAACCTTGTTTGCTTCTGTGTTTTTTTGTCAATGGACTCATCTCCACTGGGTAGTCAATGATAAAGGTTGGTTGTATATAATGCGCCTCACATTTTTCGCCAAATAATTCATCAATGATTTTGCCTTTACCCATTGTTTCATCTACATGTAAACCCAATTTTTTACAACAGGCTCTTAGTTCTTCTTCATCCATATTTCGTACATCAATGCCTGTATGTTCTTCAATAGCATCATGTATACTGATACGTTTGTAAGGAGCTTTAAATTCGATATGATTATTGCCAACTTGTAATAAAGTTTGACCATTACTAGCTAGTGCAACTTGCTCCAACAGTTTTTCTGTTTGATCCATCATCCAGAAATAATCTTTATAAGCGACGTAAAATTCCAATACGGTAAATTCAGGATTATGGGTTCTGTCCATTCCTTCATTTCTAAAATTGCGACTGAATTCATACACAAAATCAAAGCCACCCACAATGAGTCTTTTCAAATATAATTCATTGGCAATGCGCAAATAAAAAGGAACATCCAATGCATGATGATGTGTGATAAATGGACGAGCAGCAGCACCGCCAGGGATGTTTTGTAAAACCGGAGTGTCTACTTCTAATGCACCAAGTTCATTCAAATAAGTACGAATGCTATTCATCATTTTTGTTCGCTTGATGAATGTTTCTTTCACATTTGGATTCACGATTAAATCAGCATATCGTTGGCGATATCTAAATTCAGGATCCGTTACTTCGTCAAAAGCTTCTCCATCTTTTTCTTTTACAATTGGCAATGGATGTAAGGCCTTTGTAAGCAGTGTTAATTCATTGACATGGATAGAAGTCTCGCCAGTTTTGGTAGTAAATACATAGCCTTTCACGCCAATGATATCGCCTATATCCATTAGTTTTTTCCAAACGATATCATACAAAGATTTGTCTTCACCTAAGCAAATGGCTTCTCGTTTAATATACAATTGAATACGACCAGTAGCATCTTGCAATACACAAAAATTTGCTTTGCCCATATCCCGTACACTCATGATGCGACCAGCGATGCAAACCTCAGCAAAATCACTTTTGTTTTCTTCTCCTTTATAATTTGTTTTGATGTATTCTGCATTTGTGTTTACAGGATATAATGGCGCAGGGTAGGGGTCTATACCCATTTGAATAAGCTCGCTTAATTTTTCTCTTCGAATGATTTCTTGTTCCGACAAATGCATATGTAGTTTTTTTTATGTAGAATTTTAATGCTTAGTTACTTCTGATAACAGCACCTGTTTTTTGTTCTAAGGTTAATATTATTTTTTTTATTTCATCTTCCACTTCAACATCTGTTAATGTTTTTTCAGCATTGTAAAAAGATAAATTAATGGCGTAAGATTTTTTATCTGCGCCTATTTTTTCACTTTCAAAAACATCAAATAATTGTATCGATTGTAACAATTTACTCTTCGCTTGCTTCACTGCAATCTGCACATCTTTATATTGGATTTGTGTATCTAATATCATGGCTAAATCGCGTTGCACAGTTGGGAATTTTGGAATTTCTTTATAATGAACTTTTGGATTCTCATAGAAGTTTTGAATAGTTGACCAATCCAATTCTACAAACCAAACTGCTTGTTTAATATCAAAGGTTTTTAATTTGGACATTGCAACATTTTCTATGTATCCAATTTTTTTATTTTGAAATAAAATGTGCATGAAAGTTTCCTCTGCATCAAAGGACAATTGCATTTTTTCAAATACACTCTCCAATATTCCTTTTACAAAATAGATAGTTGCAGGTTTCGCTTTTTCAGCCCATGAATTACTTTTTGCATTGCCACTGATATATAAGGCAAGTTTATTGGTTTCCAAAAAGCCATCAGGTTTCATCAAATAGGTTTTGCCAAATTCGAAAAAAGCCAATTGATTATTTCTTCTATTTAAGTTATGCGCGATTGCTTCTAATCCTGTTTCCAGCATAGAAGGTCGCATCACGTCTAAATGAGAAGACAAACTATTCAACATTTTTACAACCGGAATTTCTTCGCCAAAATAAGCAGCATTAGTGATAGAGTTTGTGAACAATTCATAGAAGCCTTTTCCTACCAGTTGTTGAGCAAAATATTTTTTTACATCTGGAATGAAACCCTTTGTATTTGTTGGTAGCGAGAAAGCAATTTTTCCAGTAAATGGAATATTATCCAAACCGTCGATACGCATAATTTCTTCCACTACATCTGCTTGCATGGTGATGTCAGGTTTTGCAAATGGAACTTGCACCGTTAAACCTTCTTCTGTTTCATCCAGGATGGAAAAACAAAGTTGAGTTAGTATATTTTTTATTTGGGTAGTTGGATAATCTTTGCCTGCAAGGTTTCTGATTTTTTCATATTTCAATACAATTGTATTTGGCGTAAATGGGGTAGGATATAGGTCTAGCATATCAGAGCTAATGGTTCCATTGGCCAATTCGCAAATGAGTTGTGCGGCACGAGCTAAGGCATAAGGTACATTGCTAATATCAGATCCTTTTTCAAAACGAATAGCCGCATCTGTTCGTAAATTAAGGCGCATTGAGGTTTTGCGAATGGTATCAGGTTTGAACCATGCACTTTCTAAGAATATATTTTTTGTATTGCTACTCACGCCTGAGTGTAAACCACCATAAATGCCAGCAATACACATCGGTTCTTTTTCATTGCAAATCATTAAATCTTCTTCATTTAATACTTGTGTTTTATTATCCAAAGAAATAAAGTTTGCTTTGTTCTCTGCTGTCTTTATGATTATATGTTGACCTTCAATTTTATCTAAGTCAAACGCATGCAAGGGTTGACCGCATTCGTGCAAAACAAAATTGGTAATATCTACAATATTATTGATTGGGTTGACGCCAATACTTTTTAATCTTTGTTGTAACCACGATGGGGATTCACTCACTGTTATATTTGAAATACTAACACCGGCATATCTTGCGCAACGAACTGAGTCTTCAATGGTGATTTTAATATTTTGTGGAGTAGTCGCTGGTTCAAGATTTGTTGTTGGGACTTTTGAAACAACCCGATTGCCAGTTTTATTAGAAAGGTAAGCACAGACATCTTTCGCTACACCAAGATGGCTCATCGCATCCATTCTATTTGGTGTTAATCCTATTTCATAAATGATATCCGCTTTTGGAATGGAATAATAAGTACTAGCTAATGTGCCAGCTTCAAGATGATCGGGTAAAACAATAATACCAGAGTGACTTTCGCCCAATCCAATTTCATCTTCAGCACAAAGCATTCCTTCACTTTCTTCACCTCTTATTTTTGCATGTTTAATTTCAAATTTTTCACCATGCGTAGGATGTATCGTAGTGCCCACAGTAGCGACTACCGCGGTTTGTCCTTCTGCTACATTGGGTGCACCACAAACAATGTTCAATAACTTTTCACCACCAATATTGACCTTAGTTATTTTTAATTTATCTGCGTTTGGATGTGGTTCGCATGCCATTACTTTGCCAATGATCAAACCGGACAAACTACCTTTTACAAATTCATAAGTCTCCATATTTTCAACTTCTAAACCTACAGAGGTTAGGATATGTGATAATTCATCTGCGGGAATAGCTTGCTCAAGGTATTGGCTAAGCCAATTATAGGAAATCGTCATTATATGATTTTGAAGGCGCAAATATAGTTTTTGAAGCGGGATTGATGGCAATCTTATTGGAGTTTATATTTCTAGATTTGAACTACAATTCTTCAAGCTTCGTTCAACTACTTTATTTATATGATAACAGTTTTAATGTAGAAATTTTGGAAGGAAGCTTTATGATGTGTTTAATTTTTAGCAATAAGAGATTTTTTTTAAGTGTAAAAAATGATTTTATGTGAAAATAGTTACGAGATGGTTAGGTTTAATAGGAGAAAAATCAACATAAGATAGGTATACAGTAAGTGTAACAATAAAATAATAGTCATTTTTCTATATTGTAATATCCTTCCTTTTTCCTATCGTTTTTCTATTTTTATTTTTACACAGATGTTGTGCATTACAATGGACTTTATTTTATAACTTTGAAAGAATGTGTAAAACATAGAAGAGAATGCTAGAAATATGTTAGTAAACATGTGGATAGCATCTGAATTCTGTTGGATAAAATATTGTGGACGGATTATGACGAACACAAATTTTTTGAAATTACATTCGTTTACTTTCCAATCATAACTCTAAATTTTTTAATATATAATGGCTATTTCATCGAAATTAAATTCACGAACTAAAAAACCAGACCTTTCTCCTTTATTATATGGGAAAATGCCTCCACAAGCTCCTGATCTTGAAGGAGCAGTGTTAGGTGCAATTATGTTGGAGCCACAAAAGTTAGCCGAGGTTTTAGAAATTATCCAATCGGAAGAGTGTTTTTATGCAGATGCTAATCAACGAATTTATGGCGCTATACGCCGCCTTTTCGATAAAGGTTCTCGTATTGATTTTATGACGGTTTGTGAAGAGTTGCGAAAAAATAGTGAATTGGAAATGGTTGGCGGAAGTTATTATGTTACAAGTTTAACTCGTGACATAGTAAGTAGTGCGAATATTGAAGAGCATGCACGTATTGTGATGCAAAAATATATTATGCGTGAATTGATTCGAATGAGTGGGGATGTGATTAGCGATGCGTATGAAGATACAACGGATGTATTTGATTTGTTGGACAAAGCAGAAACAAATTTGTATGAAATTACAGATAAGCATCTTCGCAAAAATTTTTCCAGCATTAATTCTATTCTTGCAAAAACAATTCATGAAATAGAAGCACAGGCTGGCAAAAATGATGAATTAACAGGCACGCCTTCTGGCTTTGTAGATTTAGATAGAGTAACTTCAGGTTGGCAGAAGACGGATTTAATTATATTGGCTGCTCGTCCTGCTGTTGGTAAAACAGCCTTTGCTTTAAACCTAGTGATGAATGCTGCATTTAGCAAAAATCAACCGACAGGTGTTGCATTTTTCTCTTTGGAAATGAGTGCAGGTCAATTGGTAAAAAGGATGCTTTCAGCAGTTACAGAGGTTCCATTGGGTAAAATAACAAAAGGTGCATTGGCAGATCATGAAATCGTTCAACTTCACCAAAGGATGGGGAAGTTGGCTGCAGCCTCTATCTTTATTGATGATCAAGCAGCATTAAATATTTTCGAGTTAAGGGCAAAATGTAGAAGGCTCAAACAAAAACACAATATTGGTTTGGTAATCATAGATTATTTGCAATTGATGCAAGGATCTGTAGATAAAGGTGGTAATCGTGAACAGGAGATTTCTAAAATTTCTCGAGATTTAAAAGGCTTAGCAAAAGAATTAGAAATTCCAATTATTGCATTATCTCAATTGAATCGTTCTGTGGAGAATAGAAAAGATGGAGCTAAAATGCCACAACTAAGTGACTTGCGAGAATCGGGCGCGATAGAGCAAGATGCGGATATGGTTATGTTTTTATATCGACCTGAATATTATGGTTTAGACAAAAATCCAGAAGGAGAACCAGTCGCAGGTGAAACTTGGATAAATATTGCAAAGCATCGTAACGGCAAAACAGATGTAGTAAAAGTAAGAGCTAATTTAGAATATCAGAAATTTGAGGATATGCCACAAACTAATGGTTTCGGTATTTTGCCAGAAAATATTGCAGATCCTAAAGTAGGACTAAAAACTAATTATGGTGATGGACCGAAGTTGTCTATTCACGAAGGGTTTGAACGTAGAAGTTCTAAAGCAAATGGACTAGATATCCAAGATGATGAATTTGGCACATCCAATTTGCCAGGTGATAGTGGTTCAGTACCTTTTTAACTTCAAAGCAAAATAAAATTAAAAACTTCGGATTGCTCTAACATTGGCAATTGAACTTTTTAAAACAATCTGCTGTAAACCTGATAAGAAATCTTGCCTCCAAGCATTATCTAGATTGTCTTCCACTGAACACCAGTAATTGGTTTGGGCGAATCCACCAATAAGACCTTGGTATTGGAACATTAAATCCAATTCATATTTTGAAGGAAGATACCAATCGCCAAAGTTGTCATTTGTGTAATTTGAACACAGTTGGGCAGGATTATTACCAATCCCGATTTTTGAAATGATTCGCTCTGTATTCATTAATCCAGAAAAAAGGCCGTCTCGAATAGCATTTGTAATTGTCATAGTTTGATTATTATCCCATCTAATTCCAACAGCTTGATCTGCAAGAGAAGCAATTAATCCATGTTCCTTTTTGTCGTCCAAAGCAAAAATAACTCCACCATCGAAGAATTCACCAATAAAATGAGGTGTAATCAAAGGGTCTTGCCAAGAAGCGAATCCTGAAGCATCACTTGTCAATATTTTTCCGGTTGCTTGTGTTCCATCTACAATTTTTATGGACCCTTGTATTTCTAATTTTGAAGTTGGATTAGTTGTTCCTATACCAATATTACCTGTATTAGATATTCTTAATCTTTCTAAATTATTGGTACCCAAGGATAATATATCATTTTCTCTATTAACAATACTAGCTGCATTTCCAGTTGTTCTTATATCTAGTCCGTCAGAAATTAATGCACCAGTTGTCGTATTTGTGATTTTAAGTGTATCTCCAGTGGATGGATAATTGAATTGAACATGCGCAACTGGCATTACAGCGTTATTTGTATTAAACCCGATTCGACCTGTTGAGCTATCAATATGCATTCTAACCGTTACTGTTGAGGTTGATTGATTGTAATACCCAAATCCAATATTACCCCCAGTAGAAAACAACAAGCTCCCCTGGCTATTATTGAATCCGAATAATTTAGATACTTTATAACCTGCTGAAACTGGATTGCCGCCTATACCTTCTGCATATTTGTTCATAATTGCATAATTAGCAGTTGCTGTAAATCCAGTATTAGCGTCATTAAAAAAAGAAAGTCTAGATGCACCTGCTGTTGCATTGGTATGTTGTATTCTTAATTCTGTATTATTAGTTGTGGCATCAAAAATATGAAATTTTGCTGAAGATACAGGAGAGGTGGTTCCGATGCCAATTGAACTTCCGTTATCGTAGAGTATAGATTTGCCAATCGTATTTAAAGCTGTAAATTTAGATAGGTAATTAGCATCACCCGCCACGTGCGCAGCACTGGAATTAACTGCACCCGTTCTAGTATTGTTGTTTCCCGTACTAGAAGTTGATCCAGCCTTATCGGCGTAGATAGCATATGGAACGGATAGCAACTGAGTTGTACCAATTACCAGAAAATTATTACCGCCAGTTGGATCAATTGCAACTTGTATATATTTATTTCCTGTTTCCCATTTAATTGATTTCATTTCTCCGCTAATAGGAGTTCCATTGCCAATTTGAAGAGTATACAATCCAAATTCATTTGTGATAATATTTTGGGTCTCCTCATATTCTGCAGCTGTTGCGTCATCAGTTGGTAAAACTGATAATTTTAATGTCATTTTTTGATTTGCTAATGGAATTCCTTTTGCGTCACGGGCTATTCCTTGGTAATTAAATTTTTGCGGAACTTGGGCGAATAAATTAAAATGAATCATACTACATGCGAACAAAAAGATGGTTAAAAAGTGATTTTTATTCATTGGATGTTAATTTAGTCTTATTTTTTATGAAGAAATGAATTAATATACAAACTTAATGCATACTATAATTAAATTATATAAAATATCAAAAAAAAGGTAACGGACATTCTCTATCACACATTTCTGAATGTATGTGTTAGTAGCAATGAAATATTTAAAGATAGAGATATTAAATTGTTACTATCCTTGCTGGTATATAAAAGTTCAATTCTCGGCATGTATTTTTTATTTGTACTTTGAAAGGGATGATACAAATCTTGCTCAACAAATTGAAAAGAGGCAAAATTGACTAGTGTATTATTACATAAAATTAAGAAAAGTTAAATTTTGAAAGGAAAAAGAGGAAATTTTATCATTATATAAAATGAGAATTATATCCAATCCATTTTTTTATTAAGAATTTTATTTTCTTTGACTTTGTAGGAAATGAAAATGAGATTACAAAGAATGGAATAGAATTGCCTTTCATGCTATTTGATGTTAAGTTATGACGACTTTAATCTTAGAGTAGCAAATGTAGGTAAGTAGGTTTTTCGATGGTTTTAGGATTGCTTTCAAAAAGCAAATAAAGATGAAACCATCAACATTGAAAGATGCAAATGAAAAGAAAACCAACATCATTCCATTTAAAAAAACAAACCCGATTACCGTCAATGACATTAAACAAACGATATGCAAACGAAGAACCCTAACAGACGAACAATGTATTTTAGTCAAAGACTGGCTGAACAACTTTTTAGAATTGAGTTATAAAACTTGGAAGCAAAAACAAACACAACTATCATTTACAATAAACCAAACAGAACAAGATGAAGAAAGCAATATTATATATCTGGGTGATTACAGACGAGCAAGCTGAACGAGGACATTCATTAGCCTATCAAGAAGATAAACTAAGAAAGTATTGCGGGTTGAAAAATATTGAAGTCGTGCAATTATACAAAGACGACCATTCGGCAAAAACATTTGACCGACCCGAATTTGCAAAACTATTGGCTCAGATAAAAAAGAATAAACAAGATGCAGACCTATTACTTTTTATTAAGTGGGATAGATTTAGCCGAAATACTGGAGATGCTTATCACATGATAAATATACTTAACAGATTAGGAGTAGAGCCACAAGCCATTGAACAGCCGTTGGATTTAAACGTACCTGAGAACAAAATTATGTTGGCATTTTATTTGGCTTCCCCTGAAGTTGAAAATGACAGACGTGCTTTAAATGTAATTTCAGGAATGCGAAGGGCAAGAAAGGAAGGAATATTTTTAGGCGTGGCTCCCAAAGGATATTTAAACCAACGAAATGAAAACAATAAACCTATCATTGTTCCCGACACCATTTCATCTCCACTTATTCGGGAAGCATTTGAGGAAGTAGCGAAAGGAGTAAAACCTGTGTTTACTATTTTAGAAGAATTGCAAAAGAAAGGTTTGAAGTGTAGTAAGTCAAATATGTGGCATGTTCTCACAAATCCAGTTTATTATGGTGGTGTAGAGGTTTCTACATACAAAGATGAACCTTATGAAATTATACAAGGTAAACATGAACCCCTTATTACAAGAGAATTATTTGAAACTGTGCAAGATGTTCTTTTCAATAGAAAACGAAAAGTGCCTGAAAAGAATACCAAGAACAAAGAACTCCCATTGAGAGGATTATTGCAATGTAAAATATGTGGTGGGAATTTAACAGGGAGCGCATCCAAAAACAGATTGAAGCAACCATACTTCTATTATCATTGTCGTTTAAAATGTAATGAACGATTTAGAGCTAAGTTGGCAAATGACTGGATAGTAGATGAACTTCTTAAATTTAAAATATCTAGAGAGGATGCGGAAGCAATTAGAAGAGTTAGCAAAGAAGTATTCACCTCAAATGAAGAGGATAGAAAAAAGGAAGTTCAAAAGAAGAATGTAGAAATTGAACGCAATCAAACTCGAATTGCAAAGGCTCAACAAATGATGTTAGATGGCACATTAGATACACAGGATTACAAAGAAATCAAGGCAAGATATGAGCCTGAAATTTTGAAAATTAAACGGGAATTATCGGTATATAATTCATCCAATAGCAAAATGGAGGAATATGTAAACTATGCCGTTGATGTATTACAAAACATAGACACACTCTTTGATTAAGCGGATTTGGACACAAAACAGGCAATTGTGTGTTCGGTTTTTGCTGAAAAGTTAGTTTATGACAAAAATGAAAGTCGAACACCGAAATTGAATAAAGCTGTTTCTCTATTACTCAATATTAGCAAGGATTACAGCCCAAAGAAAAATGGGACTTTTCAACAAAATCGTGAAAAGTCCCATCCTGTGATCCCGCTTGGATTCGAACCAAGGACCTACAGCTTAGAAGGCTGTTGCTCTATCCAACTGAGCTACAAGACCATTGTTGAAGGGCGCAAATATACAATTCATTTCCACAAAATAAAATTACATTCTGGAACTGAATTAAATTATAAAAATTGGAATTGTTGTACATTGGGCAACTTATTATTCAATTCACTTTCTGTTGCAAATACGTAGAACATATCTTACCTATTTTTTGTTGTTGCTATTTTATACTTCTGTTGGTCAGCAAGAGAATAAAATTCATGTGCAGATATTGAAAAATTATTTTCAGGAGCCTCACAATGGTATACAAAAAAAGAGAGCCATGATGCATAAGAAGGATACTCCAAATGCATTGTATTTTTTATCTGGAGCTATGATTTACTTTTACCAGAATTGTATTTCTGAACAGATTCAGGCTACCTGTACTTACCAAATTTCTTGCTCTGAGTATATAAAATTATGCATACAACAATATGGCTTCTTTCATGGCACATTAGCAGGTTTGAATCAATACATGAAGTGTTCCCCTAACAACTTCAAAAATCATTTGGCATTCACCTTAAATGAAGACAATAAAATTATTAATTCAATTAAGGATGAGTAAAAAAAGCATCAGCCTCATATTCTTTTTTGTTACAATATCTAAATTGATTGTATCTCAAGACAAACAAGATTTTATAAAGCACTTATTTAAGGAGAAACAAAAAATTGAATTGCTCCAGTTTATTCAACAGAGTTATTTGAATAATGATTCCTTGGATTATTTATTAGCAAAATATAATTTAGGTTATCAGCAAGATAGTAGTTTTTTATTTTTTGTACAAAAAAGTAAAATACTGTTTGTCACAGATACAATTGCTACGGGTTATGCATCTTGTTATTTTTTAAAGTCTGATCAATTGGAACAAGATAGAAAAGAATGGTTTCGAGAAATGCAAAAAAATAAAAAAGTTGAAGGTGTGAATAGAATGTCGGATATTTTTTTTCTGAATGGAACAAAACCAAATCTTATTCACGAATCTAATTATCCCAATTTACTACAAGCTAGCGTGAATCAATATAAACAAGCTGCTTTAAAAAATCCAATCAAAGCGGCATGTCTATCTGCTATAGTTCCAGGGCTAGGCAAAATGTATATTGGTAAATACCGAATTGGCTTAAATGCGATGTTTATGAATGGCGTATTTGCTGCGCAAACGTATGAAAGCATTCACAAGTTGGGTGTCAAACATCCATTGAGTATTGTAAATATTATTTTATCCTCCTTGTTTTATGCGTCCACTATTTATGGCAGTTATCGAGATACCGAATATTATAAAAAAGAAAATTTGCAACAATTATATCATGATGCTTCGAACTATTATTCTACTGTGTACTATCCTGATCTGTATTAGTAGTGCAAACGCACAACAATCTGATAGTATTGGAGATGCATTATTGCGGCTCGAAAAACAATATTATGTTAGTCATTCAGCAGAAGAAAAAGTACAACTCAGTTTGCAAAAAATGGATACTTATATCCAATATCATTCGGAACATGACGAGCAGTGTTTGAATGAATGTAAAAGAATAAATCCAGACTATTTACATGCAGAAGAGAAGCAACGTTATTTATGGAATGCTGCTATTCTTTATTTTTTACATAATGATTTTGCAAACAGTGTTGATGCAATACGAGCATATCAATTAATGACGAAAGACACGAGCTCAGCTTGTCAATTGTTACATATATTGGCAGTAAATTCATCGCCTTATGATAGCTTATCAGAAATAGATTTATCTCCAGAATTGAAAGAATTATATAATTGCCTTGCTACAGAAAAAATAAATTTAGCCAAGCAAAATACCATATATAATTGGTGTTCTTATATAGTACCTGGTTCAGGGATAATGTTGAAAGGCTATATTACAAAGGGTTCTACGGCATTGTTGTTGAATGCAGGTAGTGGATTGTTAGTCTATAGTCTTTTTAAGCATGCACTTTATTTTAATTCATTTGGATATGCATTACTCACTATTTCTAAATTTTATGTTGGAAATAATGTGTATACCAGAAAGTTAGTACCAAAGAAAAAATATGAATCGCAAAAAATAAAACTTTCGATTTGTCATGCGCAATTGAATGAATTCTTAACGCAACATCCAATTGATTTTCGTTAAATAAACTATTCTATTTGTCTATTTTGATAGAGCCTAAACTACCACCACCAGTGAGTGCTGAACCGTTTTTCATTTTAATTAAAAAATAGCCGCAACCGAAACCGCAAAGTGGCATAGTTAAGCAAGTGACCGCTTTGAAGCCAGTTTTAGCACGTAATTGAAAACCATCTAAATAAAGCACATTGTCAATTTCTGAAAGTGCTGTAGCATTCACATATTTCATTTTGCTTTTTTCTGTATTAGACTTATTTAATTTTAAAGTTTGTGCAGATGCTGTCCCTGAGGCTGTATTGATTTTATAATAAGTCAATATGTCTCTCATTTCTTTCGATGATTTTCGATTAAAGAAATTTCTTCTACCTGACTTGTATCTATCGGCATAAGTAATATATGAGTTCTCGTTATTGCAGATCACTTGTACATCTCTTATGTATAATTGATCATATGTGATACTACGATTAATTGTATTTTGCCAATTCAGACTTCCATCTCTATTCAGATTAACTGCCAAGATATCTCCTTTGATATTTTTATAAGTGGTAGTGGTACCATTTTTCGTTTGGGTAGTAATCACGATATTTTCATCTTCAGTAGCATAGAGTGTAATATTTCCATCTTTATTTTGTTTGATTCGTTCAAGATATAATAGTCCAAAATTTATTTTTGGGGCTTTGATTTCCGTGAATTTTGTATTCTCTAATTCACCAGAACTTACATTGAGAACAGATACAAACACGCCATTTCCTCGTTCTGAATATTTACCTTCACTTTCTTTGTAAAAGCCTGCTACGTATAATTTGCCGCTATTGGAAAAATATTCAAAATCATTAATATGCTTTCCAGATGCTTTAATTGGTAATGATTTTATTGTTTGTTTTGACGGGTCTATAACAGATAGGATAGCATAAGAAAATATCTTTTCTTCTTTTCTAGTTTCACGATCAGCCTTGATGGTATTCTTGCAAAGAATGTTACCATCATCACTGATAGAAAAATTAGATAAATTGTAGGATGTATTTCTTAAACTAATAACAGGTAATGTGATTTGCCCGGAGTTAACCTGATTTAATTTGCTATCGATTGTACAATATTCAATTTGTACATTTTCATTTTTAGCAGCTGGTTTTTCTGCCACGATATAGAGATTGTCATTCGCGTCTTTATTCACTATAGTCTGAGCAGAAGTGACATGTCTTGAGGCAATAGAGTTACTAGTAGCAACCTGATAAATTTTTCTTTTCGCACTAATAACTTCTAATGTTGGTGTATATGATTGTGCGTATAAAATTTCCTTGCCTTTTTGGTTGTCAATAGACAATACATAAACAACATTTTTTGTGATGCGGACATTTTTAAAATCTACAGAAGATTGTATATGTAATTTACCAACTTGCCTCATTGTATTTTTATCATAAACAACTAAGGTTCGTTCATTTTTATCCAACTTTTTATAGGTTGGCGAAAAAAGAGAATAAACATATTTGTCATTCGCACCTGCAAACTTAGTCATGTTACCAGTGGACATTCTATCATAATTAACATAAGGCGACCAGTCAATAGCCAATTCCTGAGCTTGAGTCAACATTGGCATTAGGAAACAAAGAATAAGAAGTAATCGTTTTGTCATTAGTAATTATTTAGGGGTGTTTAGTAAAATAAGGAAATAATATTAAAAGGAAATGCCATATAAAATGCCTATTGTAATCAAAAATTTATTCAAGTGTGTTTTATCATTATCATAAACATATCCATTGCTATTAGCATTGTAAGTATACCCATGATAGGATGTAGTTAATTTACCAAATCCTAAATAGTATTCTAAACTTGCCCCTGACTCTCGATAAACCATTTGCCCCAACACTAAGCTTGTTGCAAAATTTTGAATAGGTAAATCAGTAACATTAGCTGGTGTAGAATCATCTGCCAAAGGGAGGAATGTTTGTTTGTAATTACGAATCGATAAACCAACATAAAATTTATATTCTACATCATAATAATCTGCAAGCATTAGATTGGTATACATTTTTCCTGTAGCATCAAAATAGTAATTGGTCTTTTGAGCGAATTCATTCTCATCGGAATATTTGAATACCCCTTTGTGTAGTTCATTTCCAGAATAACTATTATCGTCTATAGACATATAAGTTGTCATTAAATCTTTTCCGAAGCAATAGCCAACAGAACCTTTTACAGCAAATCGGTTTGATAAACTTCTTTCATAACTGAACACAACCATTTGTCTAAATAGATGCCCAGCACTTAATCCGATCAAATTTTGATACTCACCTGAGTTATCATTTTTCTTTTTTGATTTTTCGTCTTTAGAGTTTTTAGGTGTATACTTTCCGCCATCTAAGCCACTTGGTATATATCCACTTTGGGAGAATGCTGTATGAATAAATAGAATACAACATGACAACAATATCATTTTTTTCATAATGTAGGCCGTAGTTTTGATTGGTTTCAAATGTACTATTTCACTTTTATTCGTGCAATGTATTCTCTTATTTTTTTAATTTAATGTTCGAATAAATACTTGGTCTGTTTACAATGGTTAGGATATTTAGTAATAATTACTTAAAAAGATATGCCATATAAAATACCAACCGTAATCATAAATTTATTGGATGTGATTTTATCATTATCATAAGTATATACATAGTCAGTCGAATGCTGTGTATATTTAGGAAAAGAAGTATGTATTCTTCCAAATCCGAGATAGAATTCTGAAGCCAAAGTGGATTCGCGGTATGTCATTACGCCTAGAACTACACTTGCTGCAATACTTTTGACAGGTAATTCAGTTACGTCCGAAGGTGTAATATCTTGATTGCTTGGTAAAAAAGTTTGTTTGTAATTTCGAATAGATAAGCCGCTATAGAATTTATATTCTAAATCTATAAAATCAGCAGACAATAAATTAGTACAAATTTTGCCAGCCGCATCCACATAATAATTGAATTTGTGATCGAATTTATTCTGATCCACAAAATCATATAGTTCTTTAGTTTGTCCTGTTGCGCCAGAAACAAGCGCTCTAGCAGGTGAAATATAATGACTGAAATAATCCTTGCCAAAGCAATATCCTCCAGAAAATTTTAACGCAAATCGAGAGTTTACATTTCGTTCATAACTAATAACTAGCATTTGTCTAAATAAATGAGTTGCACTTATTTTAATTGAATTTTTATATTCATTATTTTCGTCATTCTCTTCCTCCTTCGATTTATCCTCCTTGCTAATCTTGGTTTTATATTTATCGAGATCCAAGCCATTTGGCGTATTCCCATTTTGTGCAAATACTAGGGACGTAACTAGAAAGCAAATGAGGAACAATATTATTTTTCTCATAATTATATCCATTATTTTAATTGTGTTCCTAAATATTATTTCACCTTAATTAGCACAATATATTTCTTCATTTTTTTAATTTTATCTTCTAATGAATAAGTAGAAATTAAATTGGTTTTGGATAATTCAACATTGTCTGGAAGGGATTGAATGAGATTAATCAAAAAATTATTTTTAATGCCATAGGATACATTATCGGCTTTCGCCACTTTAGAATTGATGATGCCAATCAGTTCGCCGGCAGAATTAAAAATAGGACCACCACTATTGCCAGGTTGTACTGCAATGGTAGTTTGGAAACTATTCAAAGCGCCTTCATAGCCTGTCTTTGCGCTGATTTTTCCATCCGAAAATTTAACTTCTCCGCTGCCCATTCCCGATAATGCCAGAGGGAATCCGAGGGTGAATGCATTGCTACCTAACTCAAAAGAATTCGTTGTAGCAAAGGAATAATCCATTACATCAAATTTAGGTTTGAATGCCTCGTCTGCTATTTTCAGAATCGCCAAATCATTATCCATGTCTTTCATGAGTACAGTTGCTTTGTAAGCCCTGTAGGTTGAAGAAATCGTATCTAAAACTTCTACTATCAATTGTTTTTGGTTTTCAATAACATGAAAATTAGTTGCGATAATACCAGATGGATGAATGAAAAATCCAGTACCAGTTGCTTTAACATCTTCATTTTGTTGATTATGCGATTCGGTGCCTTGACCCATCACACTATAACTCACTTGTTTGAAAGTGAGTTGATCTGCGTTCATGGTGTATTTGCCTAACACGGCAACACCGAAATTATTTCCATAGAATGGGAATTTGGTGGACTTGTAAACAATTTTTCCATTTATAGAATACAACGCATCGCTGCCATTAGAAATGATTTTAATTGCATTATATCCCTTCTCATTTATTG
Source organism: Bacteroidota bacterium (assembly GCA_947476825.1). Lineage (GTDB taxonomy): Bacteria > Bacteroidota > Bacteroidia > Chitinophagales > Chitinophagaceae > OLB11. The sequence continues at coordinate 51,275 of CANJRV010000004.1, forward strand.
CATTGGAAAACATGTCATTAATGGCATAACTTTTTAGACCTTCATACACAGATCCGATGAATAGATTTTCCTTGTTAATGAAGAAGAAATTATAATTATTCCAATCTTTAAATCCATAGATGATGCCACCTTGGTCGTCCTTTTTACTTTTTAAAAATTCAATTTTAGCTTCTAGGATAAAGTCTTCTTTATTGAATTTTAAATATTTAAATCGGGATATTCCTTCTTTATTTTTGGCAGTTAATACTAAGTTGCCGTTTGTAATTTGTACATCCTGATCTTGATTTTGTATGAGTTCCCAATCGGAGGTATTGTCGTTGAAATTATCTTCGAAAATACTGTAACGTTGCCCATCTTCCAGATATTCAGAATAAGTATTATCGTCTAAGGAATTGTGCGAATAATTAAATTCTTTCCAAAGACTACCACTTTCGTAAAATTCTTTACTACTACCATGTAGCTTTCCATCTTGGTCATAGTTTCGTGCAAATTTTCTGTTCCCATTTTTATAGAACCAAACACAAGAATCTTTATAGATATTGAGGTTACTGTTTGCAGTATCTATGCGAATTATTTTTCCGGTAAAAAACAATTTTTCATTCACATAGAACCCTTGGTAATTGTCATTTCCTTTATTGGTCAAATAATATTGTGCTTTTTGTGGATCTGCTTTTTTGCCTTCCATGTCATAGTAAAATTTGACAGAATTTTGTCCAAACATTTGTAAAGACAATAGGGTAGTGGCAATGATGAAAATGATTTTTATTCTCATTGTTTAAATTTAAATAGCTAGTAATGTTTATTTATTAATTGTTGATGATGCGCTGCCAAAGCCAACTCTTGTTGAGCGGCACTAACCATTCATTTTCTAATTTTTCTTTTGTATCAACTACATTATTAAAAAGCGGTGTGTCGGTTTCTATATAACCCTTTTCCAATGCGTATTTTACTTGTTGCATCGGCAAGGGTTGTGCTTTATTATCTACTAAAAAAGTAATGGTCAATCGGTCAAATAAATCAACTTGATATTGACGTTCTACACTTTTCATGATACGAACCATGCTATCTGTACTGCATCCACTTACACCACTTTGTTTTTCATCAGCCATCACAACAATAAATTGTTTGAAAACAACTTTCGCCCATCCCTTAACTGCTGCACCATGTGAAGTCCATTGCACATAAAAATTATGCAGTTGCTCATTTATCTCTAATTCCTCTTGGTCCCCAAAAGAACGACTGCTTTGGTATATCCAAACTTTGGAAGAAGGGGAAAAGTCGCTGGGTAAAATATGTTCAAGTTCTTTTATCATGTAAGTGTCTTCAGTGAATAGTGGTGTAATTTTTGTGGGTTCCGAATTTTAAAATATTCAAATTATCAAATGGATTTTGCAATTATTTCTGCAATATCCAAAGTTTGAATTTCATTTTCTTTCTCGTGGTTTTTGATGCCATCTTGTAGCATGGTTAAACAAAATGGACAATTGCTGGCAACCACACTAGCCCCACTTTCTAATACATCATTTGTGCGTTCCAAGTTAATTCGACTATTGCCAGGTTCATCTTCTTTAAACATTTGTGCACCACCAGCGCCACAACATAATCCGTTTGTCTTACATCGTTTTAATTCTACCAACTCTGCATCAAGTGATTGTAAAACTTCGCGAGGAGCTTCATAGATTTGATTGGCTCTACCTAAATAGCAACTATCGTGGTAGGTGATTTTTTTACCTTTAAATTCTCCACCACCTTTCATTTTTAATTTGCCATCTTGTATTAATTGTTGCAAATAAACAGCATGAGAAATTACTTCATAATTGCCACCCAATTCAGGGTATTCGTTTTTCAAAGTATTGAAGCAATGTGGGCAAGTAGTCACTATTTTTTTTACTGCATACATATTCATGGTTTGAATATTATTATATGCCATCATCTGAAATAGAAATTCATTACCCGCTCGTCGCGCAGGGTCGCCTGTACACATTTCTTCTTTGCCCAATATTGCAAATTGAATACCAACATGGTTCAATATTTCTACGAAGGCTTTCGTTACTTTTTGTGCTCGCTGATCAAAGCTGCCAGCGCATCCAACCCAAAAAAGTATTTCTGGCGTTTCGTTATTTGCTTGATATTCGGCGTATGTTTTTACTTGCATTTATTAAAATTTATTTTCGTTTATAATTTGTAGAATAGTTTTTTCAAGCAACGGAATTTTGTTATCTAAAATATCCCAAATGATTTTATAATCAACTCCGAAATATTCATGCACAAGAAAATTTCGGAATTGGGTGATTCTTCTCCATTCTATTTCAGCATATTTAATTTTCAATTCGTCTGATAAAAAATTAGCAGCTTCTCCTATAATTTCTAGTTGACGTTCCATCGCAAACCTTAATACAAGGTCGTTGAGTAAAGTTTCATCGATGGATATTTTCTTGTTCTGTTGAATGAATTCGATAGCATCTTTGATATGTAATATTCGCGCCTTATCCTTTTCGTTCATACACAAGTTCTTTTTTGTGATCTATGATTGGTCTTATGTAATTCGATATGCCGTTTGAACTTACTAAGTCAATCTTTCTTTTTGTTAGAATGCAAAGTTCATCCTGCATCTGTAGATAATTAAAAAAATCTGCACCACCTTGGTTATAATCCAATTCCACCAATATATCAATATCACTTTCGTTTGTAAAACTAGATTCAAGGATAGAGCCAAAAAGATATGCTTTTAAAACTGGCTTATTTAAAAAATAACGCTGAATGGATTCGATATATTGTTGTTTATTCATCTTCAAATTCTAACATTTTCTAATTATGCATTCACCCAAGCATCTCTATCATCAGGACTAAATTTCCAAGGCGCCATATTATTTTCAATATTACTAAACATGCTATTCCATTCCTGCGGTGCATTGCTTTCTTCCATGACCAAATTTCTACGTAATTGTAGTATGATGTCCAAAGGAGAAATACTTACTGGACATTCTTCGACACATGCATTACAAGTAGTACAAGCACGTAATTCTTCTACTGTAATATAATCGTGTAAAAGTGTTTTGCTATCGTCTTTGAATTCTTTGTTTACATTGATATTTCTGCCAACTTCTTCCAATCTATCTCTTGTGTCCATCATGATTTTGCGAGGAGATAATTTCTTGCCAGTTTGGTTGGCTGGACAAGCCGCAGAGCAACGTCCACACTCGGTGCAACTATATGCATCCATCAAATTTTTCCAACTCAAATCTTGTACATCTTTAGCCCCAAATTTAAGTACAGCATTCGCATCCATATTTGTAGGCGCTAATTCGGGTTGCATCATGTAAAGAACTTCATTTTGAATATCTTTCATGTTTGACATTTTGCCTCTGTTATCTAGTTTGGCATAGTAGGCATTAGGGAATGCAAGCAATACATGTAGGTGTTTGGAATAAGGTAAATAATTCATGAAAACAAAGATGCCAACGATATGTGCCCACCAACAAAAACGCTCTATCGCAATTAAGCTTGTTTCATTCATGCCAGCAAAAATGGGTTGAAAAAATTGACTAATCCAAAATGGAGAAGTGATGGTGTAATGTTCTGATCCAAGCATTTGTAAATTTAAATCCACTGCATTCATGGTCAAAAATAAAGTCATCAAAACAATTTCAAATAGCAAGATATAATTGGCATCACTACGTGGCCATCCACCCAAGAGTTCGCCCATATTCAAACGTTTTACTTTCGTGATATTTCTTCGTACTAAAAAAATGATACATGACACTAAAACTAAAAACGCCAAAATTTCAAATATACCGATGAAGACATTGTACAAACTGCCTAGCATGGTAGCAAACAAACGATGATACCCACTAATGCCATCCAATATGATTTCTATAATTTCGACATTGATGATGATAAATCCAACATAGAGAAAGATATGCAACACAGCAACCATTGGATTCTTGAACATTTTTTTTTGCCCTAAAGCATTCAATAGGAGATTACGCCAACGAATATTTTTTTGATCGTTTAAATCCTCGTCTTTCCCTAATAAAATGTTTCGTCTAATTTCATTTACTTTTTTTGCAAAAAGGAAAACAGCGAGCAAGGACAAAAGGGTAAAACAAATTTGTTGAAGAATATGCATAGTGATTGCTTAAAGTAGTAATGCTACAAAAATAATTGGAATGTTTACATTTTAGTATAGTTGTTTACAAATTCTAATAAGTATTTTTGTCACCTAACAATTGTGTATGACTACCAAAATAGAATTATTGAATGCCCATGAAGCCGATTTGCGATTACATCGTTTGGCGTATGAGATTTATGAAAACAATATGGACGCAGTTGAAATTGTATTAGCAGGTATCATCGATAGGGGATTGGACATCGCCAAGATTTTAAAAAAGAAGATTGAAGAGATAAGCGCTTTGCAAGTGACACTCATTTCAGTATATATTAATAAAGCAAACCCAATAGAATGCCATATAGTAGAAGAATTTTCGCCAACGAATAAGCATATAATTTTAGTGGACGATGTGGCTAATTCGGGTAAAACGGTACTCTATGCTTTGAAACCTTTTTTGGATAGTATTCCATCAAAAATTCAAGTGGCGGTGTTGATAGATCGAAAACATAAAAGATATCCTATAGCATCGGATTATATAGGACTTCAACTTTCCACTACTTTACAAGAAAATATTTTAGTTGAAGTGGAGAAGGGAAAAGTGAAGAGTGCTTTTATTAATTAGATTTGAAAATGAGTTAATTCGAGAATGGGGGTAATTTGAAGATTTGAAAATGAGGACTAATTTGGAGATGAGGGAATTTGAAGATTTGAAAATGGGCGTAATATTTTATAGATGCGTAAACTCATTATGTAGACCAAGACTACTTTTATGCGATGAATACTACTTTAAACACCAAGGAAATGGTTAAAGGCAGAGGGGCACAACTCAATCCTACAAATAAATTCTCGATATCAGCCTATGCAGTAGAGCATCCAGAAGCGATTGATGATTGGGAAAAAGAAAAAATAAATACACAATATTTTCAAGAAGACGGCAAGACTATTCTGAATAAAGTAGACAGTCCGGATATACCCATGTCTTATTCATTGAATCCTTATCAAGGTTGTGAGCATGGCTGTGTTTATTGCTATGCACGTAATTCGCATGAATACTGGGGTTTCAGCGCAGGTGTTGATTTTGAAAGTAAGATAGTAGTAAAAAAAAGAGCCCCTGAATTATTGCGCGATTTATTTAGCAGTAAAAAATGGCAACCGACGCCAATTTCATTATCTGGTAATACAGATTGTTATCAGCCCATTGAACGCAAACTAGAAATCACTCGAAAAATTTTAGAAGTGTGCTTGGAGTATCAAAATCCAGTTGGCATTATAACAAAGAATGCCTTGGTGCTTCGCGACATAGACTTGCTGCAAGAATTGGCGAAAAAAAATTTAGTAAGTGTCTATACATCCATTACTTCTGTGGATGAAGATTTGCGTAGAAAGCTTGAGCCACGGACCTCTAAGTATGCAGATCGATTGAAAATTATTGAAACACTGTCAAAAGCAAATATTTATACTGGCGTCATGAATGCGCCTATTATACCAGGACTCAATGACAGCCACATGCATGAAGTATTGCGCCGAAGTGCCTTGGCAGGAGCGCAGGCTGCGGGTTATACCATCATCCGATTGAACGGTGCTATTGGTCCCATATTTAAAGATTGGTTGAGTATGGCTTTCCCAGATAGAGCACAGAAAGTTTGGAACATGATAAGCGATTGCCATGGCGGTGCGGTGAATGATAGTCGAATTGGCACACGTATGAAAGGAGAAGGAATTATTGCAGATATAATTTACCAGCAGTTTCAATTGTATTGTAAACAGTTTCATTTGAATGAAACGAAATATACCTACAATACTTCTGATTTTATTCGCCATAAACCAGGACAGCTCAGGTTATTTTAGCAAATCGTATTTGCTGACACGAGAAGTCTGGCAAAATATATTTCTTGATTGTCCTTCGTCATTAATAATTATCTTCGCCGCCAAAATAAAAAAAACAATGACAAATACTACAGGCGAAATACATACATCGAAAGGGATTATGAAAGTTAGTTTTTATGATCAAGATGCACCAAATACAGTGGCTAATTTTGTAAAACTGTCAAAGAGTGGATTCTATGATGGGCTTACTTTTCATCGTGTACTTGCTGATTTTGTAATTCAAGGTGGCTGCCCAGATGGTACTGGCGCTGGCGGACCTGGTTATAAAATCAATTGCGAATTGGACGGCAATAATCAATATCATGATAGAGGTGTACTTTCAATGGCACATGCTGGCCGCAACACAGGTGGCTCTCAATTTTTCATTTGTCATAGTCGCAACAACACTTCTCACCTAGATAGAAACCATACTTGTTTTGGTAAAGTAACGGATGGATTAGAAGTAATAGATGCCATACAACCTGGTGATAAAATTGAAAAGATAATTATCAACTAACAATTTAGTTTTCAAGTTGATATTTTATTATTGATGGAGAGCGGATTTTGTTTGGATTATTTACTTATGTATTAAGGTCTGTGCATTCAAATGCAATGCTCTATACCAAAAAAAATCTATATCAATCCTTCCCTTAATAAATCATGAATATGCACGATGCCTGCATATTTACTTTCGTTCAGAACTAGAAGTTGTGATATGTTGAAGCTGCGCATTTTCTCAACAGCATTGACTGCTAATTCATCCTCTTGAATATTTTTTGGAGATGTGTTCATGATGTCTTTGGCTTGCAAATGATTCCAAGTATCATGCGCTTCCAACATGCGACGAATATCACCATCTGTTATAATGCCAGCGAGGGTTTCGTCCTCATTCAACACAGCAGTTGCACCCAATCTTTTACTTGTGATTTCAAGTATTACTTCTTTGATATTGGCATGAATATGTACTTGTGGTTTTGCATGTAAGTTGCTTAGGTCAGACACTTTCATATACAGTCTTTTACCCAATGCACCACCCGGATGAAACTTTGCAAAATCGGCTGGGGTAAATCCTTTTAATTTGAGTAAACAAACAGCCATGGCATCGCCCATAACCATTTGTGCAGTTGTGCTGCTGGTAGGGGCGAGGTTATTCGGACAAGCTTCTACCTCTACGGTACAATTGATAAAATAGTGAGCATGAGTTGCTAAAAAGGAAGTGTCTTTTCCGCAAAGTGCAATGGTTGTATTCCCAAAATTTTTAATCAAAGGCACGAGTACTTTTATTTCTGGGCTCTCTCCACTTTTTGAAATGATCATCACGATATCATTCGTTTGTATCATGCCTAAGTCGCCATGTATCGCATCGGCAGCATGTAAAAAAGTGGAAGGTGTGCCTGTACTATTGAGTGTGGCAACTATCTTTTGGGCAATGATGGCGCTTTTGCCAATACCACTAATAATCAATCTACCAGTGCTTTTATGGATTTCTTCTATAGCCTCAATGAATGCATCGTTGATGTAAGGAAGGAGATTTTCGATGGCTATTTTTTCAATGGATAAAGTGTCTACTGCGGTTTGTAGAATGAGATCTTTTTGCAAGGTGTAGTTTTTTGTAAAAGTAAAAAATATGTTGAACACAGCGCATTATTCTGAAACAATAAGCAAATGAGAGTTTTGTCATTGACATCGCAAAACGTTATTCGAATTCCATTGCCGATTTGTTGGTGTATTGCGGCAACGATAGTAGTGGAAATCCTTTTTGCTTGCTCTGACGCAAAAAGATTGAAACGAATAGCGTGTGTGCCGCCCTATTTTTTTTCAATAAAATTTCAGACACCTTATTTTATTTATCTTACTTTCCATTACACAAGTGCCAAAAAAAAGAGTCACTCTGCAGTGACTCTTTCTGATTTTAATTATTGCCTTCTGGTTTAGGCATCAACACTTTACGCGACAATTTGAATTTGCCTGTCTTAGGATCTGTACCAGTTAATTTTACTTTTACTTGATCGCCTTCTTTTAAAATGCCATCTAAGTTTTCCAAGCGTTTCCAACTTACTTCACTGATGTGGAGTAAACCTTGTTTGCCTGGCATAAATTCTACGAATGCACCAAATGGCATAATCGTTTTTACAACACTATCATATTCAGCACCTATTTCTGGAACAGCTGTAATACCACGTATCCATGAAGCTGCTTTTTCTACCGATTCTTTATTGCTAGAGAATATGCTCACTTCACCAGTATTGCCAACTTCAACTAAATTAATTGTTGTACCAGTTTCGCGTTGTATTTCTTGAATGATTTTTCCACCTGGCCCGATTACCGCACCAATAAATTCTTTGTCAATAATCAATTTCAACATACGTGGTGCATGTGGTTTCACTTCTTCTCTATGGGCAGGTATTGCTGCATACATCGCATCCAAAATATGCATACGACCTTGCTTGGCTTGGTTCAATGCTTGACGCATAATGTCCATACTTAAGCCATCTACTTTGATATCCATTTGTACACCACAAATACCATCGCGAGTACCTGTTACTTTAAAATCCATATCGCCTAAATGATCTTCATCACCAAGGATATCTGTTAATATCGCAAACTTATCTTCCTTTGTAATCAAGCCCATCGCCACACCACTTACGTGTTTTGGAATAGGTACACCAGCATCCATCAATGCCATACTACCAGCGCAAACTGTAGCCATAGACGATGATCCATTACTTTCTAAAATATCACTTACCACACGAACGGTATATGCATAATCGCCAGTAGGCATCATTTGTTTCAAAGAACGCATGGCAAGATTACCATGTCCAACTTCACGTCGACTTTGACCTCTCATCATCTTCACCTCACCGGTTGAGAATGGTGGGAAATTATAGTGTAAATAGAATTTACTGTAGTTAGATACTTGCGCAGATTCAATTAATAATTCATCTAAAGGCGTACCCAAAGTTACAGATGTCAAGGATTGTGTTTCTCCTCTTGTAAATAAAGCGCAACCATGTGGAGACGGTAATAAATCTACCATCATATCCAATTGACGAACATCTTCTAAGCCACGACCATCAAGTCTTGTACGGTCATTCAACATCATATCACGAACTACATCATATTGCAAATCATGGTAATAATGTCCTACTAATCCTTTATCTGCATCAGGTAATTCGCCTAAATGTTCAACCAATTCTGCTTGTATTGCTTTGAATGCATCGCTACGTTCGTGTTTGCCAGAAGCTGATTTGGCGATGGCATATACTTTATCTTTAGCAAAAGCATATACTCTTTCTTGTAATTCTGCATTGCGATAAGGTTTAGTGTATTCGCGTTTAGCAGTAAGTCCAAGCATATCGCGAAGTTCACGTTGTGCTTGCACTTGTAATTTAATCGCTTCGTGACCTACTTCAATAGCTTGAATCAAATCCTCTTCGCTACACTCTTTACTTTCACCTTCTACCATCATGATATTTTTTTCGGTAGCGGCTATGATAAAGTCCATGTCCGAAACTTCCATTTGCGAGCGAGTTGGATTAATGATGAATTTTCCATCGATACGAGATACACGAACTTCACTAATCATTTCTTGAATAGGAATATCGGAAACAGCAAGTGCTGCAGAGGCTGCTAAACATGCCATGGAATCAGGCATAATTTCCGCATCGCTCGATACTAAGGAAATCAATACTTGCACATCGCATAAATAATCCTCTGGAAATAATGGACGCAAGGCGCGATCTATTAATCGGCTAGTCAATATTTCATAATCATTTAATCGTGCTTCTCTTTTGAAGAAAGAACCTGGTATACGACCAGCGGCACCAAATTTTTCTTGGTAATCAACAGATAATGGGAAAAAGTTTTGACCAGTTTTTGGTTCTCTATTGGCAACAACGGTTGCGAGAATAGCGCAATTACCTGCTCTAACAAGTACTGCTCCATCTGCTTGACGTGCCATACGACCTGTTTCAATGGAGATCATTCTCCCTTCACCAATGTCGAAAGTTTTTGTGTGAATGTTAAACATACATTTTGTTTTATTAGTTTTTAAAATAGAAAAAATATTCAAGCGATATCGTTTGAATAGAAAAAGAAAATGTAACGATTAAATTAATTTCCGTGGGTATTGGAAATCGAAGTGTTGAACCTTACGAAATGTCTATAAAAAATTATGCCTTATAAAGAGCAATTCCCAACGGTTTGCGTTGGGAATGCTTTTGTAAGATTATTTTCTTAAGCCTAATGTTACGAGCAGTGCTCTATAACCAGCTAGATTCGTTTTGGATAAATAGGTAAGCAAACTTTTACGTTGACCTACTAGTTGAATTAAACCACGATTAGAACTGAAGTCTTTTTTGTTTGTTTGCATGTGACCAGAAATATGTTTAATTCTTTCTGTTAACATAGCAATTTGAGCTTCTGTTGAACCTGTGTTAGTTGCACTACCACCGTGGGTTTGAAATAATTCTTTTTTGCGTTCGATTGTTAATACTGACATCTTTAAAGTATTAGGGTTTTCTTTTTTTATTCGGGGGCGAAAGTAGTACAATCTATTTGATAATCCTACTTTGATTGCTATTTATTCAAAAAAAAATTTGAGCAACCCCGAAAGAATGCCTACAAAGTACTGTATTTACTGCATTCTACAATTTTTATTTTGGCGTGTCCCTTCGGGTCGGGCTATCACTTCAATCTTTTTTTGAAGAAAAAAAAGGATTTCCGTTCTATCCCTCACGTAGATATCAGAGTGAGAGCGAAGAGAGGAAGCGATGTTAGCATCACGGATGAAGAGGATTGCACGGATGGCACGGATGTTAAAAGGCATAGTGAGATCGAAGAGAGGAAGCGATGTTAGCATCACGGATGAAGAGGATTGCGCCGATGGTACGGATGTTAAAAGGCATAGTGAGAGCGAAGA